>CAZNNK010000939.1:0-2952 GCA_964574085.1 uncultured Coleofasciculus sp. | reverse complement strand
GCGCCACCGCCTTGAATTAAAGATTGGTTACAGTGATCTCGAAGACAATCGGATCATTGGCAACCACTCGGTCTGAACGAATCCGTTTTTCAACTGCCAAGTCTGCTTCTGCAATGACAATAGCATCGGTAAAGGTAAAATCCCGAGACGGTAAAAACGCCCAAGTATCAATACCCCTAACATCGCCAAAGCAAGTTTCTTCACTACTAGCATCAGAACAACCATAGCGATGAGCGCCATTACTGCTGTTGACTCCTTCTAGACCAACTCCATTGATTGAGGCATCCAGGGGATCAGGAGGAATGCCAGGTCCACTAAAACGGCTGTCGTCATAGTAAACGGTAAAATCTGGGCTGTTTCGACCATTCAGCCGTTCCAATATAATCCCATTGGGGCTCGCTTCCACATCTAAAAACGGAAAATGGACTTGAGCCGCAAACAGATTGATGCGAACCTGGAATCCTTGAGGTCCGCTGGGTATGGGGTTATCATTCCCATCTAAACCATCCCAAACCACTTGATTTTCCCCTTCGGTCACTCGACCTGTGATGATTCTGTCTCGAATTGAGCCGTCATCATTTCCGAATATGCCATCACCAGTCAAGTCAATGGCAACTCTGTAACTACCCGCCTGTGTCGCTGTGAACCTAAAGGTACCCCCACCTGGCGATGCGGCTTGACCTCGCGTACCCTCATCACCGATAAACCTAAAATCCCTAACTTCCCCAGGAGCCCTCGGTTCTAGGGGGGTGTCTAGAATTCCGGGTTCAGGTCGGTTAAAGAAAACTCTGTGGGTTCGGTCATCGCCAGTATCGGGACTGCGTAATGGATTTTGGAAGTCAGGGGGTGGATTTAGGGGAACAGAGGAGAAAAAGGGGTTTCCGTTTGGTCGTCTAAATCCTTTATTGTTTGAGAAGAAGATGAATCCGAAAGGTTCGATACCGTTCAAATCGATGCGGTAAACATAACCTTGTTCGGTTAGGATGTAGGCTTCGGAACTCAGGGGTACATCTAAGTCTCCCATATTCAGCGCCAGAAAATTGGCAAAGGCGCGACCTTTATTTTGTCCATCCTCATCGGCTACAGTGACATCCCAAGCGGTTACGAAGTTATCATTGTCCTCTTGTTCAGACCAAGGATCGTCGGCTGGAATAGGGTCTGGGTTGACTGTACTCGAAGGATTAGGACTAACAAAATCAATTTGCCAAACCCCGGTTTGATCAACGTCCACGATACAAGGGGTGTAACCCCCAGAAAAAAGAGTATTCGGTCCTATTTCTTCTTCCTGTCGGTTTTCGATCTTACCCATGTCATCGCAATCGCCAGAATCCGTACCATTGAGGTTTGTGTACTCAATCCTACCCTGACCAACGCCCACAGCACTGGAACCCAAGTAGAGCGTCTCACCTGCCTTAGCATAAACCAGAATCGTCGTCTGGCGCTGTATTGGTCCTGTATCCAGAGAGTCTTCGCGATAGTCCAAAAACGGGCGAAAGCCACCACTGGAGGTTAATTCCCGGCTTCCTTCCGCCTGAACGGGAGGAGTCCAAAGACTACAGATGCACAAGGAAAGGGCAAGGCTACTGATTACCCTACTAAAGAATTGAGTTTTCAGGTTATTCACGATCTACTATTAACGTTTTAACAGTCATAGGTTGGAGGAAGTGCAAACAGCGCCGACTACGAATGGCAGATCTACCCCTAGCGTTGATTTCCAGGGGTAGGGGAAAGTTAACCGAACAGGGCAGACTTACACCGAGCAAAAGCCAGATAAACTCCTCATAGTCCTATGATTTCGCTCAATTCGCGCTAAACATAACGCGATAGGGGCTAATCTAATCACACTTTGAGGGTAAAAAAATCAGTCTCTCGATAGAGAAAAACTATTTCCTCTAGGCAAATAATTTGGATGTCCTCACCTGCTCAAATCTTCTGGACGGTCAATATCATTAAGCATTGGCTCAAACGCGATCGCTAATCCCAAGTTATCCGCAATCTCGATGGTTTGTTGTCTGACTTGCGAGGTTCCCCAATTAATTCCCACGAAGAGTTCAGGAATTGACCGCCGTAAACCAATCAGATAATATCCCCCATCTTGTGCCGGTCCTAATACTAAATCTTGCGTTTCCAGGAATTTAAATGCCTCAGCCATTATTTGAGGGTTTAAATCGGGGCAATCTGTGCCAATAATCACCACACTCGTCATTCCCGCCGCAAACGATCTCTCAAATGCCGATGCCATTCGCTTACCTAGATCTCCCTCACTTTGGTGATGGTAAATCACATCAGCACCTAACCAGGCTTGCATTAATGGTTGATTCCCCCCAGCAAAATGAATTTCTACAGATACAGGATAAAACCCTTGCAGTTTTTTCGCTTTAGCCAGGGTATCTTCTGTCATCTGGCGTTGCAGTGTCGCCGCCCCTTCCTCCCCTAGGGCGGGAATCATCCGCGTTTTGGTTTTTCCAGGTTCGGGATAGCGAGTGAAAATAATTAACGTTTCGTTTACAGTAGCTGGAGTCATTCGATTAAACTGATGTGCATCTAAATAAACGATAGTGAAATCGTTGTCAGGGCTGTGAGGTGTAGGGGTATGCCAATTAAATGTGTGACTGTTTCAGACTTACGCTTTCTTGGCATCTAAATCACCATTTGTAGGGGTACGATACTATCGTGTCCCTACAAATGGTGACTGTCGTGTTTACCCAAATTAGTCAAGAGTTTATTGAATTTAGAGACATTGTAGAGTAATTCAGTCACCATCAGATTCGTGACTCTCTTCCCAAATCTCCCAGCCTTCTTTAATCAAATAAAACACGATAATAAATCCGGCAAACGGATCAGCTTGCCAAAAGCCAAACCAGTAATTTCCTGCTAACCCTAAAAATAACGCCACTGAAAGAAAGGAACAGACTAAGGTTTCTTTGGCATCGGCAATCAGCGCTCTACTAT
>CAZNNK010000938.1:0-2956 GCA_964574085.1 uncultured Coleofasciculus sp. | reverse complement strand
TTCTTGACATTAAGGTTTAAATGCCGAACAGCTTAAGCCCTAAACTCAAGATAGGACTTAATTTAGGATTAGACTCCTACCGTTCAGCAAAAGTTCCGCAATCCAAACTATTTTTATTTTTCTTCATGTTTAACCTTCGGATAAGCATATTTAATATGCCGCATCACCTCTTGATAAATTTCGCTACTTACGCGATTCCCCCGTATAAAATCTTCCAATTTGGCATTGTCTATATAGAATTCAATCGTGAATTTAATCAAAGTAAATCCCTCATACTGAGATGTTCCCTTCATCCTAATTTTCGGTTCTTGTCGTTGACTTCGCGCTTGCTTAAATCGCTCCCGCAACCATTTCACTAAATCCATGACATAATCGTCTAACCGGGTTTCTTCCCGATGAGGATTACTAATTTTCTGAAAAACTCGTTGAAATCGTCGTTTTAACAGTTCAATTTTTCGTTCCCATTCATCGGGTAAAAGATATTGATCTTCATCGCGTAAGTTGGGATCTCTTAACCAAACCCGATACCATTCCCTGACTAAACCAATTAAGGTGTCAGGTGATTCATTTTCTTGCAACTGATAAATAATGCGTTTATTCTGCCGCTCCGTGATCACTTCTAAGCCAATTTGGTGCAGAATGTCCTCGTACTCCTGTTGAATAGTTTCAATCTCTTCGATATCTAACCCTCCTTTTTCAGCAAATTGAATAGTGACCATCAGGGCTTCTAAGGCTTGCTCAATATCTTCAAGCTTGATGTTTACCTCCTTTTCAAGGAGTAGCCGTTCACGCCCTATGCTTTTTTTATAGGAAAAATAATCGTTTAATTCAGGGTTATTATAAAATTGATCGAGATGAGCAATTTTTTCTTCGATGTCGCCCAGGGTATCCGGATGAGCAAAAACAATTTTGAGCATGAGTTCCTGGACTTTATCTAGATCACACTCCGGCGGCAATTCTATCGGTAAGGCGTAGAAGTAATGGGGAATAGGACGACTTAAATTGGTAATAACTTGACCCTGTAAAACACTATTGGGAATATACACTTCGCTGCGGTCATTAAATATATAGAGTTGAGTCACGCGCACGCCAATCTTTCGCAGTATGCCAATTGAACCATTTTCTAGTTCAATGATGTCACCAAACTGAAAGGGCGTATCAATCAACAAAACGATACCACTAAAGAAGTTGGCTAAAATATCCTTCACCGCAAACCCGATAATAAACGTTGCCCCCCCTAACGTGACCCAAATTCCCGTTAAATCAACGCCAAAGGATTGCAGCACAAAGGCACCACCGAGGAGGAAAATGACAAACGGAACAACCCCTTCCAATAAAGGCATCAGCACATTATCCCACATCGCTTCCGTTTTTCGGGCGTAATCTTTCAGGTAGTAGATGACAACTTGGATAAATAACTGGATCAACCAATAACTAACTGCCACAATAATGCTGGCAGTCAGCAGACGCTCAAACCAGCCGATGGTATCCTCAGCATTGAACTCCGCAAAGGAAACCTTCAAACTGACCAGAATGAAAATCGTCAGGATGGGATAAGCAGAGACATTCAGCGTGACCAGGGCGATATCGTGTTCAAACTTCCGAAAAATAGAGCGCAGCCCATAAAATAAAAGGACATAGAGCAGGCAAGCGCCTAGGGCGGCGATCGCCAGCTTACCCAGCACGAACCCAATAGTCTGTAGGGGAATGACAGTAAATGCAGTGAACAGTATCAGAGTGGGGATTGGCATAGTTGATGGTCACATACGGGGCTAGGTCAGCGAAGCAGTACCCCGTCGCGTATGTTTCGCTTCGCAAGTACCACGAACATGATATGATGATTAGCCCAACTGGATGCCAGTTGGCGAAGCGACTACCGAGGGGTTAGATGATCCCCCTTTCGGATAAGATGAGAAAATGCAAACGAACCAAGTAACTTAACTTGATAAAGACGCGAGCAACTCGGTTGAGGTAGTAAAGTAGATGAACCAAGAAATTTTCGATAGAGTCAAAAAAATAGTTGCGGAACAACTGGAAGTTGAACCCGGTGACGTAACCCCTCAAGCTAACTTTGCCAATGATCTAAACGCCGACTCCTTGGACGTGGTGGAATTGGTTATGGCTTTAGAGGAAGAGTTCGATATCGAGATTCCAGATGAAGCCGCCGAAAACATTGCCACAGTCCAAGCGGCTGTGGACTATATCAGCTCAAAAACAGAAGCGGCGGCGTAATTAGCGGTTGTCTTCTCGACAAAGTTCTGCGTTCTCGGGCAGTTTCCCTGGTTTATTGGCATCATGACAAACATTGAACTCAAGCGCGTTGTTGTTACAGGTTTGGGCGCGATCACTCCGATCGGCAATACCTTGGCGGAGTATTGGGACGGACTTTTAAGTGGGCGTAATGGTATTGGCACAATTAGCCTGTTTGACCCCTCCCGCCATGCTTGTCGGATGGCTGGCGAAGTTAAGGGGTTTAATCCCCATGACTATATGGATCGCAAAGAAGCCAAACGGATGGATCGCTTTGCCCAATTTGGCGTCGCGGCGAGTAAACAAGCGATCGCGGATGCGACGTTTGTCATTAATGAATTGAACGCAGAACAGGTGGGCGTCGTGATTGGCACCGGGGTTGGCGGGATTAAAGTCATGGAAGACCAACAAGAGGTCTACTTGAATCGGGGTCCTGATCGCTGTAGTCCGTTTATGATTCCGATGATGATTGCTAATATGGCAGCCGGACTCACAGCCATTCATACCGGGGCAAAGGGACCGAATACCTGTACCGTCAGCGCCTGTGCCTCTGGCGCCCATGGGGTGGGCGATGCCTTTCGCTTGATTCAACGGGGGTATGCCCAGGCGATGATTTGTGGGGGAACGGAAGCAGCGGTGACACCGTTATCCGTGGCGGGGTTTGCTTCGGCAAAAGCCCTGTCTACCCGCAATGATGACCCCGAAC
>CAZNNK010000937.1:0-2959 GCA_964574085.1 uncultured Coleofasciculus sp. | reverse complement strand
CGCCCGGAAACTGTAGGGGCGCAAAGACTTGCGCCCGATTCAATGATAAAATCTATTCCACAATTTTAGCTGCGTCAGTCCGTTATTGGCGTGGCACATCTTATTTGATAAATTAATCTTACGCCCGGAAACTGTAGGGGCGCAAAGACTTGCGCCCGATTCAATGGTAAAGTCTATTCCACCATTTGTGCTAGATTTTTTGTGGCAATTAGTTAGTATTTGCCTGATGGGTACGATACAACTCAATACTTTGTATCAAGTCATAAATCGCCGACCTAAAGCAGCAGAATTTGATCCCATCTCCAGGTCATCGCTCATAACAACTAATAAACTCCCTAAATACCCACCCCCATATCCTATATTCACCTTGGTAATAGCCGCCCACATTTACCCAAGGACGACCTTGATTATCATAGGCAACCTCATGAATATAGACCTCTCTGCCATTTTTTAGAGCATTGATAACCCTGCCATTTGGAGTATCACGCACGTTAAGCGGACTTCCAGTTGGGTCGGTTACTTGACAAACCATTTCGGCTTTAACCGGTAGAATTAAAGCCGATGCAGAAACTGTAATTGTTGCGAAAATAATGGCTAGACTTTTCATCACAATAACGAATAGATTTAGGTTGGGTGTCCCCCGAACCGGCGAAAATGCAGCCCGATGAGTTATGCTGGCAATAAGGCTCAGGGAACGTGGAACACCTCCAGTCAAAATCGGCTAGTTTTCAATCCGCTACTGAGGATCGCCGCAAACAAAATCGGAGCGTACCCAACCTTTATTTCCATTATGCAATACTTGCCACCAGTAGAAACCATCACGACTATACTCTCCACCAACTAGACCTAAATAATGCCCGTTGGGAATTTCTTTAACTTTGTTGTATTGCGTTCCCGGACCCATCCGCATGGACAAACGACCATTATAGTCGTTCGTACAGACGCGGGCGTAGCGTTCCCCTCTAGAAGAGTTCGAGACTAAATTACCTCTATAATCGGTTTCTCCGAGTCCGGGTCCGGTTTGGGCTTTAACAGGTAATGCTACAGCCAGAAGTAGGGCGCTAGCTAGAACTATTTTTTGCATGATTCTATCCTCTGTGTGTGATTTAAGTAAGTGGGTAAAATGAATTACTGGATGTTGACTTCCAGATATTCAGGTTGATAGATGCGAACGTAGTACAAAAACTGGTCAAGTTCCCATTCGTTGGTCAGACCAATGCATCCCTCGGTTCCGTCTTCGCCATTGTTTTGTTCAAAGGACGGGTCATAATGAATACCCAATTCAGAACGACCTGTGCGAAATAAAGGTTGTATGGGCAAGAAACGTCCACCGACTTCTTTTGATGTACCGGGAACAATCGATTTGGCAACTCTATATCGACCATCGGGTAAGGGCGCTTGTGTTCCGGCTTGGGGTCATTTTCGCTAAACTCCTTACCCAACCAACCTCCTATCTGTCATCAGCCAAATATAGGAAAGTAATCTAAGAACTATGGCTGATGTCTTTCCTGTTTGGGTTTCAGAGCGGATTTGGTATCAAACGAGAAGCAGTGATCGCTGTTTTATCGACTCAGATAAAAAAGCCTGACAGATACGCCAAAATGAGTTGGCGAAGGGGAACGATTCCGGTAAAGTGCGGATTGTGGAGGAGTGAGAGGAACATCAAGATTGAATTACGACAACGCTTGTAAATATTTAGCTGAACAATATCCGGCTGAGTTCGTGAGTTGGTTGCTTTCAGTGCAGTCGCCAGATATCCAAGTCCTCAAAACTGAACTGACTCTAGAACCCATTCGCGCTGATGCTGTTACGTTTCTACAAACAGCGAACCAAATCTTACACATCGAGTTTCAAACGCGACCGGAATCCTTACCACCCATTCCCTTCCGAATGCTTGACTATGCCGTAAGATTGAAGCGGCAATATCGGTGTGATGTTGAACAGGTTGTTATCTTTTTGCAAGCCACAACCAATGAGATAGTGTTTACTCAGGAGTATCGCGATCGCACCACATCCCATCGATATCGAGTTGTTCGCCTGTGGGAACAAGATCCAGCGCCATTCCTTGCCAATCCGGGACTATTACCCTTAGCCAGTTTGACGCAAACGGACACCCCTCAAGGCTTACTCGCACAAGTGGCGGAACGAACCGCTACAATTCCTGACAGGGAACAGCGACAAACTCTGGCGGGTTTTGCGGAGATTTTAGCTGGATTGCGGTTTGAGAAAGCTTTAATACGTCGGTTTTTTCGGGAGGACATCATGCGCGAGTCGGTTATCTATCAAGATATCTTGCAACAAGGAAGACAACAGGAAGCCCTTTCATTAGTCATGCGCCAACTCAATCGGCGGCTAGGTGAGGTTAACCCAGGCGCAATTGAGCGGGTTCGGGCGTTATCCATCGAGGAATTGGAGGAGTTGGGGGTAGCGCTATTGGATTTTTCCGGAGTTGCGGATTTAATGGCTTGGTTTGACCGACAAAAGATGCGAGACGTGGAAATCGCTTTGATTCTCCGCCAGCTAACCCGACGGCTGGGTGACGTTGACCAATCACTGCGCGATCGCATTAACAGGTTATCAACAGAACAGTTGGAAGCGTTGGGAGTCGCACTGTTGGATTTTTTCCAAGTTGCTGATTTACTGGCTTGGTTGGAGGAGCAACAGGTGAGCGATTAATGATGGTGGTTTCAGAGTCAAGTCTGCGTCTGTTGTAATTAGTGCCAAGGTTATTTCTTTGGTAGTTATTGTTACTCTATTTCTCTGTACCCTTGAGCCTACGGAATGTTGCGATCGCAGGAGGTGTATTTTTGCAAGTTGGCTAGCGTTGGCTTACTTTAAATTAGGTGTGATCGCACTTTACTGTGAGGGGGGATGGAAAATAAGTAATTCCCCTTTATTAGTAATTTGATCAAAGTGGGTTTTCGCCTATTCACACCAAGCCTGATGAAAAGCTGGGTAA
>CAZNNK010000936.1:0-2961 GCA_964574085.1 uncultured Coleofasciculus sp. | reverse complement strand
AGTCAGTTTATTCTCTGGCACAGATTTCAATGTCGATATCAAAAAAGGCTTACAAGGCTATTGTGACTTTATTTTGAGTTGTTCAGCAGAACAATTTTATATTAACGCTCCAGTAATTACAATCGCCGAAGCCAAAAATGAAAAAATACCATCAGGATTTGGTCAATGTATTGCTGAAATGGTCGCCGCCCAGATATTTAATCAAAGAGCCGGAAATAAAATTTATAAAATTTATGGTGCTGTAACAACAGGGACAGCTTGGCGGTTTTTGGTCTTAGAGGAACGTACCAGGATAAACGAGTTATACCAGAACTCATTGAAGCGAATGGAATTCCTTGGAGAGAAAAAGAGATGGGCAAAAAAGTTCCCTACATCGAACCCTATGGAAGTGATCAATTTATTGATGCGGATATAATCTCTACAGAACTGAAAGCGTCAGGATTGACAACATTAGGATTAATTGTGGATGCAGATGATGATTTATCGGCACGTTGGGACAGTATCAGAAACGCCAGCTTAAAAAGTATGCCTGACTTTCCTGAACAGTTGCCAAAAACGGGATTAATCCATAGTACAAATGGAATAAAGTTTGGCGTCTGGATTATGCCCGATAACCAAAAGCGAGGAATGTTGGAGACATTTTTAGCCTACATGATACCCAATGAGAGTGAACCATTTTGGCAATACGCCCAAGACGTTGTAACAGAAGCCAAACATCGAGGCGCACCCTTTAAAGATGCTCATCGTGATAAAGCGAATATCTACACCTGGCTAGCATGGCAAAATCCACCCGGACGACAGTTGCAGAATGCTATCATAGAGCGTATTTTGAATCCCCAGCATCCCCAAGCTCAACCGCTTATGACCTGGTTTAAGAACTTGTACAACCTATAAGTTGACAAGTTTCCGGAATTAACCCTTAAAAATTATCGCCATCTGAGACGTTACTGTCTGAGTTTTTTACTCAACATACTTTTTCACAATAAATGATACATCCTCTTGATGGGAATGTCTGAGTTCTTGAGCTTTATTGACAGCAGCTTTCATGTCATCATAAGGACCTGCCCAGAGGTAAGACTTCACTAATTGATCATCCCCAGCGAGTGACCCATACACCGTATAATAAACCCCATAAAGCGTATTTTGATCCGTGTCGATGACTTTCCTAAGCATAATAGTTCCTCGATTAGACTTTCAAACAAAATCGAATCGTAGTTTGCTGGATAAGACTGTATGCTGCCTAGCAGTGTAAAGTCAAATATAATGCTGCTGATTCCCCCAATTGACCCATCTGACTGTTTGTAGTCAGCGCTTTAGCGCTTCTGGCACTAAAGTGCCTACTACAAACCAGCTTAAGTCAGTGAGATTTAAACTAAAATAAGAATTTCCCCGTCCCATTATGTCCCCAACCATTGCCTTAATTGCCCACGATCGCAAAAAAGATGATATTGCTAACTTTGCCAAACAATATACCCCCATCCTCTCCCGTTATCGCTTAATCGCCACCGGAACCACCGGACAACGTATTCATGACCGGAGTAAGTTAGAGGTTGAGTGTCTATTATCGGGACCTTTGGGCGGAGATGCCCAAATCGCGGCGGAAGTGGCGACAGGTCAGGTGATTGCGGTGATTTTCTTCATCGATCCCCTTTACGCTCAACCCCATGAGCCGGACATTCAGGCATTGTTACGCATCTGTAATGTTCACAATGTCCCTCTGGCTACTAATCTTGCCACGGCGGAAGCCATTATCGCCAATTTTGCCAAAAATCGCTTCGCTTACCTGATTTTTAACCCCGTTTCGGGTCAAGGCAACGCTGAGAAGGATTTAACGCTGATTCAGCAGCTCTTAAAACCCCAACTGCATCTCGATATCCACTTAACGACGCCCGATCGCTCTTCGGTTGAGTTGGCGCAAGAGGCGATCGCATCCGGTGCAGATCTGATTATCGCTTCCGGTGGAGATGGCACAGTATCGGCTGTCGCAGGTGCTTTGATTGGTAGCCAGATTCCCTTGGGGATCATCGCCAGAGGAACAGCCAATGCCTTTGCGGGGGCGTTAGGGATTCCCACAACTATTCGCGCCGCCTGTGAACTGATTTTATCAGGCATTACCCGGGTCGTTGATGCCGCACGGTGCAATCAGCATCCAATGATTTTGCTGACAGGGATTGGCTTTGAAGCCGAAACCGTAGAACGCGCGGATCGAGAGGCGAAAAAACGCCTAGGCGTCTTAGCCTATATTTTGGCAGGGATGCAGCAACTCAACGACCATAATGTATTTGAAGCAGAATTAGAGATTGCCGGGATTACCAGTCAATGTCAAGCCGCCGCCATCACCATCGCCAATGCTGCACCACCAACCTCTCTAATGGCACAGGGGATGGGACAAGTGATTGCCAATGATGGGTTGTTGGAGGTAACGATTAATACCCAAAACACCAAAATCGAAGCCATGGATGCGATCGTGGATTTACTCGGTGCAGCATTAATGCGGAGAGCCGCCCGTCGAGAGGATACAATTTGTTTACGGACGGGACAAATTAAGGTCAACACCAACCCTCCCCAAAAAGTGGTTGTCGATGGGGAAATTATCGGCACCACTCCAGTCACGATTGAATGCATTCCCCAGGGATTAACCGTGATTGCTCCCCTAGAAGTATCCAAACCTGCGGATGAACTTAACAGGGTTTAGTTGATTTCCACCGACTTACTTACCAGGAGTTACTAATGAGTAATCAGCATGATCTCGATCAACGCAAACTTTTATCCGCCCTATGCCATGGCTCCATCTTTTTGAGTTCAGTGGTTATTGCTGTGGCGATTCCCCTTGTAATTTTGTTCGTGACGGATGATCCGATTGTCAAGGCAAATGCCAAAGAAGCGCTCAATTTTCACATTAATCTTTATATCTATGCTTTTGTTTCTGCCCTGCTAATCGTTGTCATTATTGGCTTTTTC
>CAZNNK010000935.1:0-2971 GCA_964574085.1 uncultured Coleofasciculus sp. | reverse complement strand
ATTCAAGATAGTAGCGCCCAACTGGTGAGTCATTTACTTAATCCCCAACCCAATGATGTGATCATTGACGCCTGTGCAGCACCGGGCGGGAAAACCACGCATCTGGCTGAACTCATGGGCGATCGCGGTACAATCTGGGCATGTGACAAAGCCGCGTCTCGCCTGAAAAAAGTCAAAGCCAATACTCAACGACTCCAATTACAATCCATTCAAATCTGCCCAGGGGATAGCCGCGATTTTCCCCAATTTACCCAAAAAGCCGATGCTGTTTTACTCGACGCCCCCTGTTCTGGCTTAGGTACACTGCACCGTCGCCCTGATATCCGATGGCGTTGTACTCCAGCCAGAGTTCAGGAACTTTCTGTACTGCAAAGCGAACTATTAACTCAGACAGCCACCTGGGTTAAACCTGGAGGCGTCCTCGTTTACGCCACCTGTACTTTGCATCCCCAGGAAAATGAAGCTGTGATTCAAGCCTTTCTAGAACGTCATCCCCACTGGTGTATCGATGCACCCCCACTGACACTCTCCGCGTTTTCTACGCCTCAAGGCTGGCTGAAAGTCTTACCCCATCAGCATCAGATGGATGGCTTTTTTATGGTGAGATTGAAGCATAGGAGGGATTAGTCTTAAGTCTTATGTTGATTGTTCATGGTTCATGGTTCATTGTTGATTGGGGAATCTTCTCCCTCCATCTTCCCTATCTCCCCCATCTCCCTCATCTTCCCCATCTCCCCCATCTTTCCCATCTTCCCTTAACCAAGCCTGCTGATTAGTAAAGATTAGAACGTCTAAACACATTTTTGGGAACAGTTCTGATATAGATAAAGCAGAAGTTTTTCAAAAAACGTCATGGTTACAGACTCTCATGTCAAACAGCTAGTAAAGATTCTGATTGGGGCGGCTTGGATTGATGGTCGAATTCAGCCAGAGGAACGGGAATATCTGCGCGGAGTCGCCCAGCAATCCGGTGTGGCTGAAGATCCAGAAATTCGACCCCTGTTGAACGAACTCAAATCGGTATCCAGTGACGAGTGTTATAGATGGGTGCAAGAGTATTTGGGTGATCATCCTAGCCAAGAGGATTATCAGGGCTTGATTGAAGCGATTAGTGCCTTGATTTACAGCGATGGCGATGTGGACACGGAAGAAGCTAAACTGCTCACTCGCTTACAGCTTCTCGATCCCGCCCAGACTTCTCCCAAGTCTACTCATAATAGCGTGCTTAAAGCCATTCAAAAACTTTACCACCGCTGGATTGACCAGCAATCTTAGTCTTATGTCCTTCGTCATACGTCCTTTGTTCGGGAACGGGGAACACGATCAGGTAGAGTGTTGATATCTCTTTTGTCCTGCACCTTTGCACTTGTGTACCGCTCATTTTTTATCCTTTACCTTAAAAATCGGTAGGGGATATTTTTTTATTTATCGGAAACTAATTGTCCGGACTGATCGTCATTATCTCTGAAAATGTTCCCCAAGCTAGCGACTATGGGAGCATTTTTTTGCTAAAGTTTATCCAATTAATAGCTTGGAAATTTTTAGGAACATCTGGACTCCTAAACTGTCTAGTTACTTAACAGAACGATTCGTGTTGGAGAACGCCTTTAATGTCTAACTTTCATCCCTGGCAATCTGGAACCGCTGCATTTTTAGCCTTTGGATTAACGGCTGGTGCGATCGCTCCCTTCGTTACAGGCGCACCGACCCTTGCTCAAAGCACAAATTTCTCTGATGTTTCGTCTACCTACTGGGCGGAAGACTTTATTACAGAATTAGCGCAACGGGATATTATTGCCGGTTTTCCGGATGGCACATTCCGACCGGATGCTCCCGTAACTCGCGCCCAGTTTGCGGCGATGATGCGTAAGGCAAATCAAGCCTTTAATAAAGCCGATCAACGGGGTTCAACCAATTTTGTTGATGTCCCTTCAAGATACTGGGCGTATTCGGCAATCCAAGATGCTTATAAAACGGGATTTTTAACGGGTTATCCGGGTAATGTTTTTAGACCTGAACAAAATATTCCTCGTGAACAAGTCTTAGTTTCATTGGCAAATGGTTTGGATTATTCGGCGAGTTCAACCAGTGTTTTAAATTACTACAATGATGCCTCTCGCATCTCCAGTTGGGCGCGGACGCCAATCGCCGCCGCCACAGAAGAACGCTTGGTGGTGAATTATCCTAACGTTAAATCGTTAAATCCCCAACGGAATGCTAGTCGTGCTGAAGTTGCTGCATTTATTTACCAAGCTTTGGTGAGTGAAGGGGAAGCGCAAGTTGTCAGTTCTCAGTACATTGCTGATCCGACACCTGTCGCTCAAAATTTCACGATTCCAGAGGGTACAACTATCCCAGTTAAATATATCCGAGAGAAAATTCTGGTTGCTGAAGAAGACGAACAATTACCCTTAACGTTAACCGTCGATGCGAATATCACCACCTCGGATGGCACCGTATTGATTCCAGCGGGTAGTGAGGTTGTCGGTGAGTTACGTTCTACCAATGGTGGCGCTCAATTTATCGCCGAGAAACTGGTGATGAATGGTCAGCAGATGAATATTGATGCTGCGTCTGAAGTGATTACCACCACTGAAACAGTCACTCAAGGTAGCAGTGTGGGAAATTTGGTCAAGAATGCAGCACTCGGTACAGCCGCAGCTGCAGCGATTTCAGCGGTGACAGGTGATCGGGCGATCGCAACTGAAGAACTGTTGATTGGTACGGGGTCTGGCGTAGCCTTAAGCTTGATCCAACGCTTCCTCGGTCGCAACAGTGTGGATCTGATTGTGATTGAACCGGATACCGATTTGGATCTCAAACTTGATGAGAACTTGGTCATCAGCGCCAACTAGATCGTCAAAGGATAAGCACCATTGTAGAGACCGTCCTTGTTTGGACTCTACATAAAAGTAGTGACCTAACCGCTATTGCGGTTGCTATATATAGTGATTTTCTTTGACTCGTGAAC
>CAZNNK010000934.1:0-2974 GCA_964574085.1 uncultured Coleofasciculus sp. | reverse complement strand
TATAACCGAACTGATTTACCTAAACTGGTTGGATTTATCGAATAATTATATCAGGAAAATACCAGAAGGAATCACCAAGTTTATTGGAGTTAAAAGAGTTAAATTTATCGGGGAATCCGATAGGAGATGTAGTCTTAGGACTACCCCACCGTAACTCTAAATCCCCTCGTCCCGGAGACATGGTGCTGGGTTCTCAATCTTCTCCCCAGGGGATTGAGTAAACAGGTAGTGATACCCCCTATTCGTTAGCGGTATCCTAGAAGGACAAAGCTTGCGACCCATTAGTTTTGGTAAAGGATGAGGTAGCATATTAGCGAAAGGCACGGGTATTAGGAGTTTGACGTGGGTTTATTTGAGGATCTCAATCGCTTTCTGGAAAATCGGCTGGATGAATTTCTCCGCAACAATCCCCATTTAGAGTTACAGGCACTCGAAGAGCAGTTACGGGAACAAGAAGAAGACACATTGAAGCTGATTGCTGACTTGCAACTTCAGCAAAAGCGCCTACAGGACGACATATTAGGGGTTGCCCAAGACATTCAGCGTTGGCACGAACGGGTAAATAAGGCTCAATCGAAAGGCAGACCTGATTTAGCCCAAGCCGCTCAACAACGAGAAGCTACGCTTTTGCATCAAGGGAATCAACTTTGGGGCAAGATGGAAGGGGTTAAACAGCGAATTGCTCAGACGAAAGAACTCCAGCGTCAAATTCAAACCCGTCGCAATGAAGTTCATGCCAAAGCCAGAGAAGTCGAAGCCGCCCGCGCTCAAGCCCAAGCTCAATCTCAGTGGCAGACATCGGCTTGGAACCAGAGTTCAAACTACAACATTGGAGCAGGTGCAGACCCCTTAGAGGCTCAGTTTCAGCGCTGGGAAACTGATGAGGAGTTAGACCAAATGAAACGGAATATGGGACGCTGAGGGGTGTCCCTCCCATTAGGTATCGATAAACATTGTAGTGGCGTGGCACACCTTATTTGATGAATTAGAATTGGTTCGTAGTGAGGGCTTCAGCCCTCTCCAGCTAAGCGTTATAGCACTCTTCGTGCTTACTACAAACAAAACCCTATTTTAGCTGTGTCACGCCAGTAGGGGCGACCCGCCGCATTTAATTGACACCACCCAACCTTTAATTTAATCGGGTCGCCCCCAGCCCGGTATCGGTAATTATCTAACACCACGTACATTGGCAATTGGGCGAGTCGATATAGGTTAATTCTTACACTGCCTACTATGTGCAGCGACCATCCGTGTCAACTTAAGGTGAAAACCAATACTGGCAAGGGTTTAAGCTGTCTCAAAAGGGGGTAACAAAGGCAAATTTGGTATTACCCCTCCCCATTTACCCATTCCCGGATGAACGACGAGGAATCGTAAAGGAAATGGAACGAGGCGGCTTAGGTAGTGATGTGGATGACGATGGATTAAGCACCGTCGAGTTAGACACTGAATTAGCACTCTCCACAGAGGGAGACTGAGTTTGATGGCTTGAGAATTGTCTAGGTTGTAGAGAAATAGACCAACCTGGAGATTTACCGTAGTTCGACGCGATCGCGAGTAATGCTCCTGCCAAAATGAATACTGGCATGGGTAGGATCAAATCGCTCATCCACTGAGACAATTCTATTAGGCTAAACAATACCACAAAGGTGGTAATTACAACTCTCATCGCTCTGACTTAAAACTAGCGCTGCCGCCATCATCATACACCATGCAAATTTTTGCGATTCGCTTAAAACCCAACGACGATTTAAAGGCAAGTTTAGGGCATTTCGTCAAACAGCACCAGATTGAAGCTGGGTTTATGATTACGGCGGTGGGTAGCCTCAAACAAGCCACCCTGCGCTTTGCTGGTCAAAATTATGCTCAAGCCTTCAAGCGGCGCTTTGAGATTGTTTCCCTGGTTGGCACTCTGTCAATCCATGGTATCCATTTACACATTGCCCTGTCGGATAAAAAAGGGAAAACAATCGGAGGGCATCTTTTAGAAGGATGTATCATCTATACAACGGCTGAAATTATTATGGGTGTCAGCGACAATTTAATCTTTTTGAGAACAATGGATGAAACGACAGGATATAAAGAGCTAGAAATCAAACTTAAATAAACTTTACTGTACGACCAGCCGAAATTTGTGTTCCTCAAATCCAGCCAAATCACTCTATCACAGTCGTTTAGGGTCATAAACTCAAAACGGATGTGCTTAACGCTCACTTAGACAGTCGCGTAAAGCCGATTGGAAAATAAAAAACTATCCTTCACCCAAAATTAGCTGAAGCGTTCGGTGCGCTTCTTGTAGGGTTTGGAGTTCGGAATTAAACTTCCATAGATAGGGCTTAACTCTATTACCTCCCACAATGGCGGGTTCCCAAGCCGTCAATTGCCATCCTTGCTCAGTTGCAGTGAGGCAATAATCAATTCGGGGAGGGATAATCGAGGGGTTGGCGTTAGTAATCATCATTGCTTGCTTGTAATACCCTTAAGTGGTCAAAAAATTGTGATTGAGGGTAAGGAAGCGATCGCCTATAGCTTACTGGTGATGCCCTGAGTCCTATCAATCATCATGCCACCCCTTTCTGGAGATGGTAAGCCTTACCCGCAATCTTTATCGAAATATCATAATTAAGTTGGAACAAAACACGAGGTTATGGGGGGTTGCCGAAGTCTCTGTTAAATTAAGCTTCATACAACCTTCACATAACTCGGTCGAGTAAATAGACTTATTCTACGGATTGTCACAAAATAGGCAAGAGGGGAGATGGGGAAGATGAGGGAGATGGGGGAGATGGGGGAGATGGGGGAGATGGGGGAGATGGGGGAGATGGGGAAGATGAGGGAGATGGGGGAGATGGGGAAGATGAGGGAGATGGGGAAGATGAGGGAGATGAGGGAGATGGGGGAGATGGGGGAGATGGGGGAGACTAACAGGTGTAGGTTTTTTATTTTAGGGTGGAGACAAGACAAGGAGGACAAG
>CAZNNK010000933.1:0-2977 GCA_964574085.1 uncultured Coleofasciculus sp. | reverse complement strand
CAACTCCCCCATCTCCCCCAGCTCCCCCATCTCCTCCAATCCGCCTGATCGGACATCAGAACCGGACAATGTAAAGAAATATTACAAAAATGCCGTCATGCTGGCTTACTGTATTGACAGCCAAGGAGAATGCCGCTAATCTGGCATACATACCCGGGTAAAACGATTGAAAATAATATGCAAGACAAGCAAAAAGTTACGTTGTATCTCCCACCAGGACTTCATCGCCAGCTCAAAATCCGAGCAGCCGTTGACTCAGACTCAATGTCGGCGATGGTCGAGAGAGCAATCGTATTCTATCTACACCACCCGGAAGTGGTTGATGAGGTAGAAGCATCCTACGGGAATACTCATCGGGTATACAATTGCCCGGAATGTTCTAGCTCAGTGGTTATTCAAGATGGAGATATGGTTGCTCTAAAAAATCAGCCCAGCCTTCTGGATGATGAACTGCCTGTCGAGAAAGTGCGAGAAGAAGTTAAATCCCGTACCGATTCTCAGGGCGAAGAGGAACTCGTTCCTTGTTGATAGTGTTACAAAAACAGCTAACTGCGAGAGTTCTATTAATGATGTTTGGGCAGTGGTTGTGCCGTCTCTAAATAGGTCGATAGTCATGCAAGAAGAGATAAGTATTCTCATTCAAGCTCAATACCCTCTAATCTACCTGGTGACGTCAGAGGAAGAGCGGACAGAACGGGCAATAGCCATGATTGCTCAACATAAAGGTCAGCAACGGCGCGTATTCGTGTGGACTGTCACCCATGGGATTGTGGAGTATGGACAATCACGCCACATCACCCAACACAACACAGTCTCTCCAGAAGCTGCTGTACAATGGGTTATTCAACAAAAAGAACCTGGTATCTATATATTTAAGGATCTACATCCATTTATTGATTCTCCAGCAACAACCCGATGGCTGCGGGATGCGATCGCCAGCTTCAAGGCGGCTCAGAAGACGATTATACTCATGTCTCCCCTGCAGCAGGTGCCGATCGAGTTAGAGAAGGAAGTGGTGGTGATCGACTATCCCTTACCGGATTTGACTGAACTCAACCAAGTGCTGTCTCAGCAATTGGACAAAACCAAAGGGCGTCGCACCACGACGGAAACGCGGGAGAAGCTGCTGAAAGCGGCATTAGGTCTGACGCGAGACGAAGCGGAGAAAGTGTATCGCAAAGCCCAAGTTAAAGCTGGGCGTCTCACGGAAGCGGAAGTTGATATTGTTCTGTCTGAGAAAAAACAGCTCATTCGTCGCAACGGTATTTTAGAGTATATTGAAGAGGATGAAACCATTGATTCTGTTGGCGGTTTAGAGGAGCTAAAGCGATGGCTGAAACAGCGATCGGGTGCTTTCACTGAACGGGCAAGAGAGTATGGTTTACCCCAACCCAAAGGGATGCTGATTCTGGGAGTTCCCGGATGCGGAAAATCCCTGATTGCTAAGACAACCTCTCGCCTTTGGGGACTACCCTTATTGCGGTTAGATATGGGTCGGGTGTATGATGGTTCCATGGTTGGTCGCTCAGAAGCCAACCTGAGAAATGCCCTAAAAACAGCAGAATCGATTTCACCTGCTATCCTTTTCATTGATGAGTTGGACAAATCCTTCGCGGGAAGCAGTGGCTCGGCTGACTCCGATGGTGGCACCTCTAGCCGCATCTTTGGTTCCTTCCTAACCTGGATGCAAGAGAAAACATCGCCAGTATTTGTCATGGCGACAGCCAACCGAGTAGAACGGCTACCAGGAGAGTTTCTCCGCAAAGGTCGATTTGACGAAATATTCTTTGTTGACTTACCGAATAAAGAAGAGCGTCAGCAAATCTTTAACATTCATCTGAGTAAGCGGCGTCGAGATATTAACCGCTTTGATATCGAACAGTTGGCGACAATTTGTGACGGTTTTTCCGGTGCAGAAATTGAGCAAGCCCTCATCGCTGCAATGTACGAGGCGTTTGCCCAAGATCGGGAATTCACCCAACTGGATATTATCGCGGCGATTAAAGCCACGCTGCCGCTTTCTCGGACAATGACTGAGCAGGTCACAGCCCTAAGGGACTGGGCAAGACAGAGAGCGCGACCTGCTGCAGCCTCCGTCGCTGAATATCAGCGAATGGAGTTCTAACAGGCTTTCTCCTGCTCCCAACAGGAGGAAAGGCTAGCAAACTACTTGCTAGCAGTTTCACAAGACGCCGCACTTTAACTGCGGCATACCCAAAAAAGCTACGTTGTCGTTTGTTTTCTATCTCTACTGGAGGAAATCTAAAATGTCTCACTTTAGCACTCTGCGTACCAAGATCACCGATGCCGAAATCTTAAAGGCTTCTTTGAGCGATCTGGGTATTTCCGTGAAAACGGAAGCTGATGTGCGCGGCTACAATGGTCAGCGAGTTCGTGCAGACCTCGTTGCTGTTCTCGAAGGCGAGTATGACCTCGGTTGGTCCCGCAATGGCGATGGTTCCTTTGACCTAATCGCTGACCTGTGGGGTGTTGCTAAAAAGCACAACCAAACCGAACTGATCAACTCGATCAACCAGAAGTACGCCGTTAATAAGACCTTAGCAGAGGTCAAGCAACGTGGCTTACAAAATGCCAACGTTAAACTGGTGGTACAAAAATAGTCCATCTAGGCGTTCCCAAGCTTACGGGTTAACCAATTTATTTGGGGTTGACCCGTTTTTTAAAAAAGCTTTAGAACAATTGTTCTAGTCTTTTGCATAACATACCAACGGCGGGAAAAGCTCTCATCCAGGGAGTTCCCTCGCCGTATTTTTGGGTTGGCTGGGTTTTGGCGATCGCGTTCCGAACTGCGGTAGCCTTTTAGGGTGAGGAGAGATAGGCAGAGGATTGATAATCATGGTCAACTCAGCAATCCGAGTATCAATGTCACTATCCAAGCTAGATCCCCGACTTCTTAAAGAAGTCGGGGATCTGTGTACCTCACTTACGAATGGAAGTTCTGACTAATGTATAGCAC
>CAZNNK010000932.1:0-2986 GCA_964574085.1 uncultured Coleofasciculus sp. | reverse complement strand
CACCAATCCTTCGGATCAAATTACTCGCTTAACCCTCTGAATTGAAAACACGCACCAAGGACGCGATCGCCCGTTTACCCGAAGCCGTATACTTACCCTGAGTCGATCTCGGCGTTTCTCCAGGATTTGATTGTTGGCGTAACATCACCGGACGCAAGACCCAGAGTAGAATAGCGATGCTTAGAATAATCGCCGTCGGATTATCGCCATACTTCAATAAGGGCGTGGGATCAATAGGTGGAGTCGTTGGGTTAGCTTGGCTGGTGGAAATCGTAGCTTGTTCCTTTGACATGAATTTGTCTTTCCTTGGCGTTCGACATCTTTATGATTCCTTAGCTACCTATGTCTAAAACCTGCACTTTCGGCTCATTCTTGCTGCTACTGTTGAAAGTGAGCCAAAATTGAGCCATTAACCGGACATTCATTCGTAATACTGCTTACGAACTGCTGAAAACGAATGATGAGTCAGCATGGCATAAGGCGCATCAAATCGCCGCCAATATGTGGCTGAAGGTTGATCAACCTGAACCTAATGGGGACAAAATTGAGCAGGTACGGGGTTATCTGGAAGCATTTTACCATTTTTATCAGGTAGAAGATTGGCAAAATGCCGTTGATATTTTAGAGATTGAGCCGATATCGGGTAATAGTTTGCTCTGGCAACTTCACATTTGGGGCTATTACCAGGAAATCATTATATATTCCCAGCAGTATTTAACCATTGCTAGAGAGATTGGTGATCGTAAATGCGAGGCAAAAGCTTTGGGTAATCTGGGCAATGCTTACCAATCTCTAGGAGAGTACAGCCGTGCTATTGAGTATCACCAGCAGCGTTTAACCATTGTAAAAAAAATTGGCGATCGCCAGGATGAGGGAGGTGTCTTGGGTGATCTAGGCAATGCTTACGACGCTCTCGGAGACTACAGACTTGCCATCAAGTATCATCAGCCGCATTTGACTATTGCTAGGGAAATTGGCGATCGCTACGGTGAAGAATGTGCCTTGGGTAATCTGAGTAATGCTTACGACGCTCTCGGAGACTATAGCCGTGCTATTGATTATCTCCAGCAATGTTTGACTATTGCCAGAGAAATTGGCGATCGTTTTTCTGAAGCGGAAGCCTTTAAAAACTTAGCAGAAATCCACTATAAATTCGGTAATTTCAATCTCGCACTAGACTATTGCAAACAAGCGTTAACACTTGCCACAGCATTAGGCATACCGCCAGCGAAAGATTGTCAGGAATTAAAGGATAAATTAGAAGCAGATGGAAACTAGGAGATGACGAATTATACCAAATTCGGGTTAGCTACCCCCGTTATAACCTAGTCCGCGCAGGCGGACTTTGTTTGTGTAGCAGCGATTTCAATCGCCGTGGAAAAAAGGGGTGATAAAGGCGGATTTGGTATTATAACAATCGCCGTAGCGGTTAGGACGCATCACTTGGTAGAGACGCGCCATGGCGCGTCTCTACATTGACACCAATAACTAATGTGCGCCCGATTCACATTGATTCGACACCTTTAACAGCAACCGCCGCCAGTGTAGTGCCAGGTGGAATCGGTAATCATGATATCCTTAGACATCGCCAAGTTAGCGGCAGTTTTATCACACACCGACGCCGGAACACCTTTTTGCAGAACATGACCCGCGTTATCATCAAAAACGTCTTTATTTCCCTGATAAATTGCAGTTTTTCCGGTGAAAATGCAAGCGCCATCTTCCGGAATTGGCACTTTAAATGCCACAGAATCTAAACTTTCTAACAGCAAAGGTTCATCTAACTGATAACTTTGACAATCCAACAGCCGATAAGGACGCCGCGCCCGGATTTCCACTTGACCAAACCCAACATGAACTAGATGTTGGATATACTCGTTGTAAGTCAACGCCCCTGATAAGCACATTGCCCGTAACCGTTCATCTTGGCGTAAATGATCAGGAATCGGACGGGTAGCGATGGGGTCACTCATAATCAAGCGTCCGCCAATTTTTAACACCCGATAGGCTTCTTGTAAGGCTTTCGTTAAATCTTCAGGTTCAAAGATATTAAATAGGCAATTCTGAGCGACAACATCAACCGAAGCATCGGGTACAGGGAGATTAAACGCATCGCCTTCACGAATGTCGATAAAACTGGGGTCAAACCAAGGATTATCTTGAGCCGCGCTAGCTAGGTTACGAGTCGCCGCTTCCCGCATGGCTGGGACGGGATCAACGGCAATGATACGACCGGGGCGCCGGGAAAAATAGGCAAATTGCAGGGCTTCTAAACCACCACCCACGCCTACATAAAGTACCGTTGGCTCGTTTATCAGTTCCGCCGGATGAACGGTGGTTCCACAACCATAGTTCATTTCCTGCATTTGCTGGGGAATTTTCAGTCCGGGGAGTTGCAGGGGAGAACTCTGCACACAACATAACCCCACTTCCGGGGTTTGGGCGACTTCACTGTAGAATTCTGCGGTTGTTTCTAGATACGTCATAGTGTTTATCGTTTGTCATCGGTCATTCGTCATTCGTCATTGGTAACTCGATGACGATTTACGCTGTCAGCATTCTTTCTCTAAGAGTATTAAACTGGGGCTGAATTAGTTTTTGCTGAGAATCGGTTAAAGTTTATCAAGTTTTGAGTTCTTGCTGTCGCTATAACGGATTTAGCTCAAGTCTATTAATGATGAATGGTACTAACTTAAGGCTGGTGGGCAATGCCCACGATGGCGGACTGACCCAGCTAAAATAGGACTTTGTTTGTAGTGAGAACTTTAGTTCTCTAACGCCTAGCTGGAGAGGGCTAAGGTTCCCTCACTACGTACCCAATCTATTGCACCATTTTAGCTGAGTCACGCCACTACGGTATATCAAGGGTTTTGTCTTCCTTAAGCAGTTGCCATGGCTTCCTCGGTGTCGGGAAGAGGGGGACGCAGACACAGATAGTTGGTAAAAGTATAGTCAAATATAGACAGACTAAATTTCATTGCAGAAA
>CAZNNK010000931.1:0-2992 GCA_964574085.1 uncultured Coleofasciculus sp. | reverse complement strand
ATCCTGGGGAAATTGGCGCATTTTCAGGGCATATTCTACAGGCTGAGAGTCATCCCCTAGAATCAAGCGATCGCCCTTTTGACTAATCGGCAACACCTCCAGATAAATCTCCGGTGCTTGGGGTTTATTCATCTGCAACTCTTGCCAACAGAAATGCTCTCGTTTCTCCAACGTGGAAAAATCTAAAAAGCTAAAGTTAACCGCTTTCTTGACTTTATAGGCATAATCCCCGGTCAGAAACACGTAAGACACATGAGTTTGAATCAAATCAATAGGAGTTTGAACCAGATGAGGATAAAAATCCGGTTGCTTCATTTGATGAATTAGATCCGACATCTGTAACTATTCCTCAAACTTTCACAAATGGCATAAGACCAATGACAAATAACGTAGGGCTTGCTTCTCAAGGGCAGCGACTTTTTCACCCTGAACATTTATTATGTCTACCTATTAAAAAAAGCCAGGGATAATCTTGTGTTCCCTGGCTCGAAAAACGATGTCTCTAAAGTTAAATTTCTTCTTCGTTCGCTAACAAGGACATTGCTTCATCGACCTCAGATTCCTCAGAGGGTTCAGTTGGCATCGTGGACGGACCGAGGATATTAACAACAGTTCGTTGGGGATCATCCATCGCAGTAGCACCTGCTGGCAATAGAATTTCATGAACATGCAAGCTGGCACCGATATCCAAGTTGGAGATATCAACCTCAATGGCTTCTGGAATATTATCCGGAGCGCATTCAACTTGAAGTTCCGTCATGACATGTTCTAAAATGCCGCCTTGCTTCACGCCAAACGCTGTTCCCACCAAATTTACAGGTAAGGAGATTTGGATAGTATCCTGACTTGCCACTGAGAAAAAACTCAGGTGATAGACGATTGGCTTCCAGGGATGAGTTTGCACTTCTCGCAGCAGTGCTTTTCCCTTCCAAGACAGGTCAGGAATATTGACCTGAACAGGGGTATGATTAACATCAGCCTGTTTGAGTAAGGTTTCTGCGGCTTTAGCTTCAACCGTGAGAGCGACGGATTCAGCACCCTTGTGACCATAGAGTGTGGCGGGAATTAAACCCTCTCTACGTAAGGCTTTAGGCTTAATTCCCTCGGCTCGTTTTTGACATTCAACTTTAACGTCCATAGCTAATCGTTTGGTTCAAGTATTGGTGTTGGTGATTCGTTATTTGTCTTATGTCTTATGTCATTCGTCTTATGTCTTATGTCATTCGGTCACAACAGGAGACAAAGCACAAACAACCAAGGACAAAAGACCAAGAACAAAGGACAAAGAACAAGTTTATCCCGATGTTACTGGGATACCATTGGCATCTAGCAATGCTCGTTTAGGTCCATGGATAGGATCTTCTACGATGATAGTCTGGTCACGGCTGGCACCTAAAGACACGAGTGCGATCGGCACGTCCATCAGTTCCGCCAGGAACTTTAGATAAGCTAGCGCCTGCTTGGGTAAATCGTCCAATGTCCGACAGTGAACAGTGGATTGTTGCCAACCGGGTAACGTTTTGTAGATCGGTTTACACTGAGCAAACCGACGTGCATTGCTGGGAAAGTCTTCACAGCGTTGACCATTGATTTCGTAGGCGACACAAACCTTGAGTTCTTTTAGGGTATCAAGAACATCAAGCTTGGTGATTGCCAGACAATCCATCCCATTGATGCGAACTGCATAGCGCCCAATGACCGCATCAAACCAGCCGCAGCGACGACGACGTCCGGTTGTTGTACCAAATTCCGCGCCGCGATCGCACAATAGTTGTCCCTGTTCGCCATGAAGTTCCGTGGGAAATGGTCCTTCACCGACACGAGTGGTATAGGCTTTAGCCACACCAATGACCCGATCAATCATCGTTGGTCCTACCCCCGCACCCACACAAGCACCACCTGCTACTGGGTTGGAGGAGGTGACGTAGGGATAGGTTCCATGATCCAAGTCCAATAACGTCCCTTGCGCCCCTTCAAATAAAATATTGCGTCGTTGTTGAGTCGCATCATAAATTTTCAGCGAACAGTCAACTACATGAGGACGTAATCGTTCAGCATACGCTAGATACTGATCGATCACAGTAGCGGGGTCTAAGGGCGGTAAGTCATAAAGTTTTTCTAGAACAGCATTTTTATAATTAATCGTCCAATTAAGCTGTTTGCGTAGGATATCGGCGTCCATGAGATCGACAACCCGAATGCCAATCCGCTCGGATTTATCGGCGTAAGTCGGACCAATCCCTCGACCTGTGGTACCGATTTTATGGTCACCCCGTCGCTCTTCCGATGCTTGGTCAATTAACCGATGATAAGGCATCGTGACGTGAGCTGTTTCGGAAATGAGCAGCTTTTCGGTAGAAATGCCTAACTGTTCAAGTTGGTCAAGTTCACCAATCAGAACTTGGGGGTCAATTACTGTCCCCGATCCGATAATACATTCTGTTTCTGGATATAAAATCCCAGAGGGA
This sequence comes from uncultured Coleofasciculus sp., assembly GCA_964574085.1. Taxonomy (GTDB): domain Bacteria; phylum Cyanobacteriota; class Cyanobacteriia; order Cyanobacteriales; family Coleofasciculaceae; genus Coleofasciculus. Next base: position 524 of record CAZNNK010000931.1, on the reverse strand, counting down.
ATCAGGTGCAGCTTAAAGGTTTGACCCTGAACCACCACGGTATGTCCCGCATTGACCCCCCCCTGGTAACGGACGACGACATCTGCGGACTTGCTTAGTAAGTCGGTGACTTTACCTTTTCCTTCATCGCCCCATTGGGCACCGATTACAACAACGTTAGCCAAGGGTTTATTATACGCGCTAAAGTTTACACAAATCACCATTATGTGCAGCAGGTGCGATCGCTGTCAATCGATTTTTTGACACTCACTTTCGGAAACTGAGTACAAATTACTAAAAACCTATGCAGAGGAAACGGACAGGATGATATCAGAAGTAGTTCGAGACTGGATTAAAGATATAAGGAAAAAGCCGTCCTAGAAGGACGGGGCTTGAATCCCTTTATTTCCGGTCATTCGTCATGTGTCCTTTGTTAGGGAATAGGGAATAGGGAATAGGGAATGGGCAATAGGTAAGGTAGAATTTTGAGTTAACTCCCCCATCTCCCCCATCTCCCCCATCTCCCCCATCTCCCCCATCTCCCC
>CAZNNK010000930.1:0-2992 GCA_964574085.1 uncultured Coleofasciculus sp. | reverse complement strand
AGCTTAACCTCTGATGATGTGGCTATCCTACCAACGGATTGGCTATCATCGTTTCACCAAGCTACCCTGGATGGAGATTTTGAGGAGATGTTAAGCTTAATTGAACAAATCCAAGATCAGAATCAAACCTTAGCCAATATCCTAACCCATTTGGCTCATAATTTCCAGTTTGAACAATTACTGGATGCCACCGAACCTTGGGCAAGTCAATCCCTTACAAATGGCGAATGACGTAGCTTGCTTCTTTTCGGGAGTGAATTCTCCACCGTTAACTTTTATTGTCCCTACCTACTGATTAATAAATCAATGGGGCATTAGCCCTATTCTATTATAGACATAAAAATAGATTATAATTTCTAGAACTATCAGGTTAAATAAAAAGCAAACTACAAAACCATGTCATCTCGTAGTCCCCTCTTGCAAGCATTATCCCAATCCCCAGCCCTTGATCGCCAGCCTCTGAGAGTGACTCCCCAAATGCGGGTAACGGAGGTTATGGAACAGCTTTATCAACGTCAGAGTAGTTATGCTTTAGTCATCCAAGAAAACCAGTTAATCGGTATTTTCACGGAACGGGATGTTGTCCGCATTGCCGCCCAACAGATGGCGTTAGACAGTTTAACCATTGAATCGGTGATGATGCCTGATCCGATTACCATTTCCACGGATCAACAGGACAGCATTTTTTCGATTCTTTACCTATTGCGCCAGCATAATATTCGTCACTTGCCAGTCATCGATGAAAGGGGTAAAATGATTGGCGTGATTACACCTCAAACTATTCGAGAGGTGATTCACCCGACCGACTTATTGAGATTCAAACGAGTGGGTGAAGTCATGAGTACCCAAGTGATTCAGAATTCTGCCACGGCGTCTCTACTCGATATTACGCAACAGATGGTGACCCATCATAAAAGCTGTATTGTGATTACGGAAACATCAAACACGACTGATATTGTTCCGATCGGAATTGTTACCGAACGGGACATTATTCAGTTCCAAAAACTAGGCGTAAACTTCGCAACCACGACCGCCGAAACGGTCATGAGTCACCCGATTTTGCCAATTTACGTTGATGACTCGATGATGCTGGCGAATGAAATAATGAAACGCCATAAAGTTCGCCGTTTAGTAGTGGTCGATGAAGCCAAACGATTAGCCGGACTGATTACCCAAACGACCATTTTAGAAGCGCTTAATCCGCTAGAAATGTATACTACCATTGAAATATTGCGGCAGCAAGTAGATGAGCGAACCCAGGAGTTAAGCCAAACCAATGAGCAATTGCAGCAAGAAATCCGCCTCTATAAGCAGTTAGAGAAAGAACTGCAACAGGCCAAAGATGAAGCCGCCGCCGCCAACCAAATTAAACGTGCCTTCTTAGCCAATTTAAACCATGAATTTAGAACCCCCCTGCACGCCGTTCTCGGCTTTTCTCAACTCCTGCGCCGTTCCGAATGCCTCTCGGTTGAAGAGAAAAAAAATGTCGGTATAATTTATAGTGCTGGAAAACATTTGCTGGAACTGTTGGAAAACCTGTTGGAATTAGCCAAAAGCCAATCCACTCATCTAGCGGACGATGAGGTTGATTTTGAACTGTCTGATATGCTACCTCCGGTTTCCGAATCGCCGGTGACAATTACCTTAACGCCAAAGGATCTGGCTGATTTACCCAGGGATTGGCGAAAATCGCTCCATCGAGCCACCATTGAAGGCGATTTTGATGTAATGTTGATCCTAATTGAGCAAATTCGCGATCGCCATGAATCCTTAGCCAATGATCTCTCGACTTTAACTCATGAATTTAAGTTTGATTACTTATTAGCCTTGACCCAACCACCTCCTGATGAAGACAATGACGATTGAGTCACGTTCTCCATACAAAGGGACAATCTTAGTAATTGATGATATCCCTGATAACTTGCAATTATTAACGGAAATGTTAACCCAGCAAGGGTATAAAATCAGGATTATCCCTAATGGAAAACTGGCGCTGAAATCGGTAGCGAAAAATCCCCCGGATTTAATTTTACTGGATATTGTCATGCCGGATATGGATGGCTATCAAGTATGTCAACAGTTGAAAGCCTCGGCGAAAACCCAAAACATTCCGGTCATTTTTTTAAGTGGGTTAAATGAAACCTTTGATAAGGTCAAAGCCTTTGAAATGGGTGGGGTAGACTATACCATCGGGTAATTAAACTCTTCGGCACCGCCTTAGATATCACCCAGCGCAAAAAAGCCGAAGCCGCCCTGCGACAATCAGAAGCACGAGAACGAGAACGAGCGCATCAATTGCAACGCACCTTGGAAGAATTAAAACGTACCCAATCCCAGCTTGTGCAAACCGCAAAAATGTCCAGTCTGGGGCAAATGATTGCAGGAGTTGCTCACGAAATTAATAATCCAGTTTCGTTTATTTTGGGGAATCTCAGCATTGGGCGTCAATATTTTAATGATTTGATTAAACTCATTCATGCCTATCAAAAAACGTATACTAATCCCCCGGCAAGGATTCAAGATCTAGCGGAAGATATTGACTTAAACTTTGTCAAAGACGATTGGCATAAACTGCTTAATTCGATCCAACAGGGTGCGGAGCGGATTCATCAGATTATTCTGTCCCTGAAAAACTTTTCTCGACTCGATGAAGCTGACCTGAAGTCTGTGGATATTCATCAAGGGATAGATAGTACGTTGTTCATCTTGCAGCATCGACTCAAAAGCCCCGGAAATCAGCAGGAGATTCAGGTGATTAAAGAGTATGGTCAACTCCCCCCAGTCACCTGTTATGCCAATCAATTGAACCAGGTGTTGATGAATATACTGGCGAATGCGATTGATGCTATAGAACGTAATTTGTCACCGGGAGTAATTACGATCAGCACCGAAGTCGTTGGTGCGAACCAACAACCACTGCCGAAAAATGGCAGCCAGCAGACCGATGCCGTGAGCATCCGCATTACTGATAACGGAATCGGCATCGCTGAGG
>CAZNNK010000929.1:0-2995 GCA_964574085.1 uncultured Coleofasciculus sp. | reverse complement strand
CTGAAATTGTCAGAGAACGACCATTACTAATGATCGTGTCATCTGGATTCATATAAAAAGTTCCAGTTCCATTATTATCGGCATCAGCCGTAAATGTGATTGACCCAGTGTCGCCAGAAAAATAGAGCGGTGAGGTTAGAGAATTAATTGTAATATTATTTGTTGCCTTTAGAACAATATTCTTATCTGCTGCCAACTCTGCCAATTCCGTTTTACCAATAACAAAAGGAGAATCTGGTCTAGCTTGAAATAAATCCGGCAACGTGTCATCATCTGTCGCCGTTCCTGAACTATCTATTTCAATATTGGTTGAATTAAATAACAACGTCCCCGAATCATCCCAAATTTCAATATCTGTTGAATCAAGTAACAACGTCCCCAAACCGCCATTCGCCGCAGTCAAATCCACGGTTCCCTGAACCATCAAATTCTCCTTTCCCGACACCTCAACCAACCCACCATTCCCCGACACCATCCCGCCACGGGCGCTAATATTTCCCCAAAAACGAGTAGTATCATCCGCCCAAACAATCACCGTTCCGCCATCACCCGCCTCCAGCGCATCCGCATTAATCTCGGCTTCCTTCCCCACCACCGTTAACCCAGCATTAGGAACCGTACCCGCGCCCCGATAATCACCGCCAATCAGTACCGTACCACCACCGTTAGCGCCATAAGCATTAATCTGGGCATTATCCACCACCCCAACCACATCCCCCAAAACCCTGACTATTCCCGCCTGACTGTCTGGCGTCGAAACATCCAGCACCCCAGAATTCACAGTAGTTCCTGACTCAGTGGGAATCAACGTACCCGCCGCCGTTTGCACCTGGTTATCCGGATTCACCGTTAACCCCACATCCATCCCACTCCCGGTAAGCAATTCTGGGAGCGATCGCGCCATAATGGGTACAGGATTTCCCTGATTATCCGTGGGCGCTTCTATCTCTAAACTCAGAAGTTGTCCCGCTTGACTCAGACGCACCCGACTGGTTCCGGGTACGGCGGTTAGGGTAATCGTTCCCCCGGCTGTTTGCAGGGTTCCCGTATTAATAACCGTTGTGCCAATTAGAGAAAGAGTTTGTCCCGGTTGCAGCGCCAAATCCGCCCCATTAATAATCGCACCCGTGGCGCTATCAAATTGAAAGGCATTGGGTGTACCCACTAAACTGGTATAGTCATTCGTCCCAAAGGCATTAAACCATCCCCCATCCACACCAATACCCGTAGCCGTGGTTGCTGTAAATGCGGCGGGGAGGTTTAAACTCGCATCGGGACCAAAAATAATCCCGGCTGGATTCATTAAATATAAGTTGGAGTTACCGCCAATTACCTGGATTAACCCATTAATCAGCGATGGATTACCCCCACTAACCCGCCCTAAAATAGTCTGAATCTGGGGAGTTGACCAGAAATTAGCCGTTTGACCGGAATTCAGTCCAAATTGTTCAAAATCGTGGAATAAATTCCCCCCATCTTCAGAGAGACTTCCCCCCTGAATATCCAATTGATTCCCATTGGGTGTAACAGTTGTATTTGTCCCATCGGTTGCGGGAACAATCGGTTGGGCTTGTACAGGGCTACTATTGATTAAGACACAGAGGCTGAGGATATAGCCACAGGCATTTAGGTAAGGTGAGACGACAGGGTTTCTGACGGAATCATCGGCGCGAATCTTTTGGTAAACATCAATCACCGATGACGCCACGGATGTGATGAGTTGGCGGTAAAACAGATTCCATCCCTGATTTGACATACTGTTCTCCTGTGGACATCGTTAAGCCGCTATTGGTTTTGATACTAAATCCGGGTTAGCTACCCCCTCTCTAAAGTCCGCGAAGGCGGACTTTGTTTGTGTAGCCGCGATTTCAATCGCCATGGCAAAAGGGGTTCCTGTCATCGGATTTGGTATGATTCCCATTCCCCAGAGGAATGGGTTGGGGGTATGGATACTCCTATTGGGTTACACGGCTGAAACAGAACGTTTTCGCAGATTTTGGGCAAAAAATCTTTTTTGGCGATTTCCGTGCGAAAGTTGGCGCGATGGAGGTAGTAACGAATAGAGGGGATTAGGGAAAACGTAGTCGAGGCGGGTTTCGTTAAATCTGGGTCAACCCAAAACCCTAATGGTAAAACCCGCCCCTACAGAAACAATTCCCTTCCCGTTAGGTTTAACCGCAACTGGGTATCTGGAACAATCAAGGGTTTCCTCTACATCACTGCGGTTTCTAACCGACGATCTGATCAAAAAAAGCTCTAACCCTAGCATACCACTTGAGTTAGAGCCACATTCAAACCACCTCTAATTATCATGCACAATACCATCATTGCTCAAACCCATCCCGGTTTGGCAAATCGCCAATCCCGGCTGATGCATCTAGATGAACCAATGTTAGACGCTTCCCAATTCCCAACTCTATCAGGATTCAACAGTCTCCTTCCAGGATTTAACCTATCGCTACAAACCCAAGAACCCTTTGGCTTAAGGGTTCACTCCTTAACCTCCTTACCCTTACCCTCCTCTCACCCATCCCCCTTACCCATTGAAGAACTCTTATCAGCGTTTTCAGCAAATGTTTGGTTACTTGACCATAGTATCGGAATCTTAATGCCCACAACCATTGATATCGATATTCCCTGTGACACATCAGCCTACGTGGAACAAGCTAAAACCTTAATGGCTGAGTTATTCGAGGGCATCAGTTGGGTGGAACAATCGGGAATGTATAAAAGTTCGGTGGCGGGAATAGTGAGTGAAAAGAGTTATGTGATTAAGTCGTTTATGACGCGACAAGCGTTAGTAGAACATTTGCCAAAGGTTTTAAACTTTGTTGGCTATTTGCAGCAGGAATTACACCAGGAAACCATGGCGTTAGAGATTGATGGAAAAATGATATTATTACAGATGGCACCGTCATACCCGTAGTGGACTGACACACCTTAGCAAGATGAATTAGAATGGGAGACCCGAAACCGTAGGGGCGCAAAGACTTGC
>CAZNNK010000928.1:0-2999 GCA_964574085.1 uncultured Coleofasciculus sp. | reverse complement strand
ATTCCGTAATAAGGCTTCTTGCTGAGTTTCGCCGATCGCATTGGCGAGAGTGATCGCTTGTTCGTAAAATTGCTTGGCTTTGAGTACATTACCTCTGGCTAGGTAAAATTCGGCGAATAACCGCAGTGTAACTAGCTCCCGACTTAAACTCTCCTGTTCTTGGGCTAAGGCGAGATGTTGATTTAGGTATCGAATCGCCAACAAATCTGGACCAATGATGCTATAGGATTTCGCTAATCCCCGCAAGGCGCGAAACTGATTGGGAATATCCCGGCTATCTTGTGCCAGTTGTAAAGTATAGCGATAGGAACCAATCGCATCTTTGTAGGAGGCGATCGCGAAATAGGCATCCCCTAAATTATTACGGGTATTTGCCTCTCCCAAGGGATCGCCTAATCGCCGCCGCAAGGTTATCGCCGCTTTATACTGTTTAATCGCCTCTAAATAATCACCCGCACGAGCCGCGACTAAACCCAAGTTGCTTAAACTCAGTCCTTCCCCTTCGCGATCGCCCACCGTGCGAGCAATGGTTAGGGCTTCAGTAAAGCTTTCTTGGGCGGCGTCGAGATCGTTCGATTGTAGCAGTACAGTACCCACATTATTCAAGGCATAAATTTGTCCCTGAAAATCTTGGAGGAAACGAGCAACCCCTAACCGACGGCGCAGAGACTCTTCGGCTTGGGGAAAGCGTCCCAAATCAGCGTAAGCGAGACCCATATAATTGTAAGCTAAGCCCTGTCCTTCAAAATCGCCAATTTTTTGATAAAGATCCAACGCCTGTTGCCAATAGGCGATCGCTTTTTGCAAATTTTCTTGACGCTTTGCCTCTCCTCCTAACCGCAGGAGTACATCCGCCTGATTTCTAGCTTCCCGTTGAATCGTGCTATCCACGGGAATCGTCAATTGATCTTGTAAGTCAAACCCCTCGGTGTCATTGGAGACGGTTTGACTGTGAGCCGGGTTACTCGCCAGCAGTACCGCCCCAGAAATTAGAGCCATCGCTGTGCTACGAATCACGTTCACCGAGAGATATTCTCTGTTCATGATCGGGAGATTTTTTGATCGGGATAAAGAATTTCTATCTTTAGTTTAAACGGGGACAGGGTTGGATTCGGACTTGCCATCGGCATGATCCACCGCTTCCTGTAAGTAAATCTCGCGAATATCATCAGGTAAGTTTGCCTCTAATAGCTGATACCCTTGCTGGAGTTGACGTCTGACTTGAGCGGGTGCGATCGCTTCGCCTTCGGCTTGTAAATAGGCGGCGATGCGGGTTTCACTCCACTTAAAGGTTAATGCCATGATGATGATTAACCGCATCAGCGCAGGTAACTGTTCTAATGCCGCCTCCAGATAACACCATAATGGCGGTGGTGCGGCTTGCAGGGTATAGTGAATAGACTCCACTGGGGGTAACTCTGCTTGATTAATGCAAACGGCTGTCATGTTAATCAACCAACTTTGGAACGTATTGGACTCACTCGCCGCCTCTTGGATAAAGTCCATTCCCCGCAATTCATAGAAAATATGACGCCAAGTCAGGGCAAAGAGGTAGTCGGCTTGCACAGGCGATCGCGCGGAATGACGAATTAAGGTATAGACAATTGGACTATAGCGACAGAAAATCGCCGTGAAATACTTTCCCTGTTCCGGATAACGCTGAAACTGAGTCACCAGTTCATGATCGCTGTAGTGAAACAGGGATTTGACGAGCGGATGGTTGGATTCAGAAAAATGTGGAATATGCACAGTCTTTATGGTCTAGCTAGAATTCCGAATGCGCGGCGTTAACTTTCAAGCAGATGCCTCCCTTATGCAAGGGTTAAGGATTTAATCGTGAGTTGCTGACGCCTATCATCCTTAGTATGTATAGCACTACGAGGATACGCTAGAACCTCAGTTGAGGGAACTGCTTAACAGGGAACAGTAAAAAATGTCCTAACCTGTCAAGGTAGCTGCTATATGTTGTACACCCCAGAGGATTAGCATAACTCGTTTACCTTAGCTAAAATCAGTAACATCTAGTAACATCTATAGGACATCAGATGGTATTCATCATAAACCTGTAATCGAGCAACCGATTCGTCAAACTTAAATTAACTCAACATAGCTTGCCAGAATGATTCTATCCGTTGATATTATTGGCTTTCGACTACCGCTCCTGCCGTTTGGCGCTTTTTTACCGTCCCTGCCACTCGATAGTCTTTTTTCCACCCAAGGCATTATGGTCATGCTCTTGGCAGCTTATGCCGGGGCAATGTGGATGTTTCTCACCAGTGCGCCCAAGGTACATACCATTATGGTGTCTGATTTGGAGGTGGCACGGCAGTTTTATGAAGGCTTGCTGGAATTGTCCGCAGCGGAAGTTCCCCTACATTACTACTACAACTATGAGCAAACCCTAGGCGCAACGGGAATTGACCCCCTCTACCTATCCACCAATACCGGCATCACGAGTACGACTCAACTCCAAGGCACCGAGGGACTTTGGTATCAGCTTAAAAAAAATACCCAACTCCATGTCATTTCCGGTGCCAGCTATGGCAATAAAAATCGACACCGTCATGTCTGCTTTGATCACGACTGCTTAGAACAAGTGTTGATGCGGGTACAGATGCGACGCCTCAAGTATAAGGTTCGCGCTCAAAAACCGTTGAATTTTTTAGTTAAGGATTTAGAAGAGCGCGTTATTGAAATGGCAGAAGTCTCGAATTAAGGCATGATGATTATCGCTTAAGCGGTGAAGGATTCAACAACCCTGACTTAGCTATCGCTTGAAGTCAGGGATTGCCGGACAAACGGTAATTGAAACCGTTGAATACCGCGTAGAGTCTCAGTTTGGTACAGACATCCGGATACTTCCCTAGTCCGGATTACCTCTAAAACCTTTTGTCGGGTTGTTGGTAGAGACGCGCCATGGCGCGTCTGTACAAGACATCTTAATTTGCCTTATGATCAACGCTGCCACCGTCAAGCTCGGTTTGATAATCGCAGACAAG
>CAZNNK010000927.1:0-3001 GCA_964574085.1 uncultured Coleofasciculus sp. | reverse complement strand
CTCTTCCAATACCTCAGACATGGGTTGAGCATTCAACATCGCGGGATGACGATACAGGTACTGATCAGGATAGTCATGAAAATAAAATACACGGGTCTGTCTCAACCGTCCACCGCGCTGTGCTGTTTCGACTAACTGCCGTGATAGCTGGTGAAAGGGTACCATTGAGCCATCTTGGTCAATCATTAACACCAAATCCGCCCGATTTTTACGGGGAGGTATCAGCACGGGTTCGAGTAAAATACCCTCACGCCCCATTTTTGCCACCGTTGCTTCCACATCTAATTCTGTGGGGATTCCTTCTCGCACTGGGCGACGCAGATAACGCCAGCATTGCTTCATCTGTCGGCGAGTTACCGGGAAATATTCAGTTAGTAGGCTATAGCGAGGGCGTCTCAATTCTCTATCCCGCCGACTACTCCGCACGGCTTGCACCGCTTGTACGGGTTCTGGGGTTAAATTTGGCTGGGGTTCTAGTTCCGGGAAGGGTTCCGATTCGGGTATTTCAGCCGAGGATTCTTCTGACTCTGGTGATGGAGATGAGGGTTTAGGTTGAGCAGAAGTATCTGGGGAATACCGCCACATTTGCTCAAATAGCCGTCGAATTAGGCGACTCTCTTCCTCAGACTTTGCCCACACCAGACAGCAAAGTTGCTCGATTTCCTGACGAGTACCGATACCAAAGCCAGATTGAAGCGATCGCAAGACAACTAAATACTCATCCACCCCCAACGGCAAACCATGTCGCTGTCGTAGGCTGTTAAAAATATCCAGCAGTGGCAGTTGTTCAAGCTTCATAACTTCAGATACCGTAGATGATCCTCCCATTTCTTCAGCAAAATTTCTGGGAAGGGCAATTCTCCCCCAAGCTGCTGCAATACCTGATCTTGAGGAAATTGACGCAACACGGCAAACCAATCCAGTAACTCACTGGTACTCACCTTTTTCCCTGACTTCCCCTTCTCCATTGTCTGCCGCAGTTCCCTAAAACGCTGCACTGCTCCCTCGACTAACTCCGGCGAGGATTCCGGAAAGTGGGCTTTGACAATCTCGGTTAATTGTGAATTAGGAAATTCAATGTAATAAAACAGACAACGGCGCAGAAAGGCATCGGGTAAATCCTTTTCATCGTTGCTCGTCACAAACACAATCGGAGGGAAATTTGCCTTGATTTCCGTTCCCGTCTCCTCAATCGTGAATTGCTGCTCATCAAGCTCTCGTAACAAATCGTTAGGGAAATCAATATCCGCCTTATCAATTTCATCAATTAATACCACCGTGCGCTGGGAATTAGCAAACGCCCGTCCCAGCGCTCCCATTTCAATATAATTATTTAAATCATCAACCTTCGATTGACTCTTTTCCCCCATCCGCACCAGTTGAGCATCATGTAATCGTCTTACCGCGTCGTAGGTGTAGAGTCCATCTCTTGCCCGACTGGTAGATTTAATATACCAAGGCTCATAGGGTAATCCTAATTCGTAAGCCACCGCCTGCGCCAAGCGAGTTTTACCACATCCGGGTTCACCCTTGAGTAACAGGGGGCGTTTTTCTAGAAAGATGGCGAGATTAACCGCATTAATCAGTTCCGGTGAGGGTAAATAAGGGGTGAGTCCATTCTCCTGACACTCTTGAGGTGAAATGAGTTTACCCTGATAGAATGGTTTCCCACTCGCCGCGAGTGCATCTGCTAAATTAACCATTTTGCCAATTCTCCCTCCCAATCATGACCGCAATGGCAACAAATTTCCTCATAGACAAATTCAGGAATCCCGTCTTCTGACTTCTCTAATAAGAGTTGAGAGGTTAACCCCGCAGGTATCTGTATATCCCTAAATCCCGTCACCATATCCAGCCAATCCTCTAAGATATCTGACGGAAATGGACTCACGGGTGGCAAGTACAAGGGAATCCGGGGATATTCGGGTTGCTCCCATTCCTGTGCTAATTGAATCGTTGACTGACAAATACTACCGCTATTGTCTACCAAAAACATTAACAGATGGGTTGCCTCTGGAGTCGGACAAGACTCTGGCTCAATCCGTTTTACTAGGGGTTCCCAGAACTCCTGAAGCCACGCCACTAGGACATTAGGCGGCATATAATCCACCTTATAGAAAATAAAAATAACATCTTGAGTGGAAACGCGATCGCACACTCGATCAATAATCTCTTTCGGTTCAGCCTCTTTTGGCAACCCAAACCAAGCCGCCACTTGTCGCCACAGATGACGAATACTCCTCCCGACACCGTTATGACTCACATCAATTTTAATCGGCGATATCGTCTTCCACTGTGGCTTCAACCGAAATAATCGAGTCACTAAAAGTTGCTGTCCGCAGTACGGTTCACCATGAACCAAGAAAGCCGCAATTTGATATGATGTCATGACTTCTTTCACTAACCGCACCTGCTGCTTAAAATCCATTATTAGCAGCAAATCAAACAGTAAATGAGGCGGCGTTTGAATGGGAATAACGTTCTGTTGGGTTTGAACTTCTACAATGAGTTCATCAATGTGTAGCTGAATATCTCGACCCACATCTTCACGAATCACGTCCAACAAAGCAAAAAGCGCGGGTTGACCCGGGGTAATTTCACCAAAGATCACCAGTTCCTTGATCATACCTGTAATGAAAACATCCACAGGCGTACTCCAGACAAGACGACGCAACACGGGTGCATCCATTCCCAACGCCCTCATCAAGTATCCTCGACGCTGGTTTTCATCCTCCATAAGGGGTCTAAGTAGAGGCAATAATTTTTGAATTATATCGCTACTGATTGCCATCGCCTAACAGTTTTGCCAAGATTTCAAATGCAAAAGCACTAGCGTGTTGTGCTGCTTTCTCCTGAGAGCCAGCCGCATCAGCATTGCTTTTACCATCAATGAGATCGGAGATACCACGGATAATTAATGCATTGATTTCTGGATTAGCACGAACAGCCTTGAGAAAACCATGACTTTCCATTTCCACCGCCAGCGCATCACCATAGTTTG
>CAZNNK010000926.1:0-3002 GCA_964574085.1 uncultured Coleofasciculus sp. | reverse complement strand
TCTTCCTTGTCTTACCTGAACCGCAATCTTAAAAAACCTACCCTTGTGAGCTCTCACCCCCTCATCCCATCTCCCCACTACTGATTCAGCAAGCCCTAATTATTCAACGGACTCACTTTAGCCCGATACAATAACTTATCCCCTTGCCGATAACCAACGTAACGAACTCGCACCATCTCTCCAGGTTGAACGGTTCCCGACATTAATTGATGCCATTGGGGATCATAGGCTAATTCATCGCCAACGGAGGCGATCGCTTCTATGCCCCATTGTTGCAGAAGCTGTTCCACTGGCTTGATGAGGGGCAATAATCGGATCGCGGGTAATTGGTCATTCTGAGTTACCGCATAAGCGGCGGTGGGCCACTGTAATAACCACGATTCTAATACCTGTACACTTGATTGCTGAAATTCCTGTAGTAGGGTTTCGCGTTGTTCGGCTAATTGCTGTTGTAGTCGGTGGTATTCCTGCTTGAGGTTATCTAGGCTTTCCGATGCAGGAATTTCCGGAGTGGGTGAGGTGCGATCGCGCGGCGGTGTAATCGGAGAGATGGATTCGGCTGAAAATAAGGTGAGCAACTGATCAACCGATATTCGCAATACATCCGCTAATTTTAGCAACGTCTCTACCCGCATTTGCGACACCTGTCCTTGGCGCAGACGTTTCAGTTGTCGTTCAGACACCCCACTGACGCGACTCAGTTGGCGAAAACTGGATACACCCACCTGCTGCATGAGGTATTGTAACTGTTGGGTGTAATTCGGGGCAGACTGATTCTTATGGCTAGATGCGGACATGATTATGACTGATCTGGAATTGTTATAGATTTTTATGGATTAACCCTTCTGTTTAATTTTCTCGGGTTAAAGCCGTGTTCTCGGTAGATCTACGGATGCTGATTCAACTGACCCCTTAAGTTGGATAAAATCACGGTGTCTGTTTCCCCAAGTCTCCCCCTATCCTAGTGATGCAATAAATCCTTGGCGTTCACCACTCGCCACTTTTTTATTCCAAGGGGGACAAATCCATGACGGTAAACTGGAAAGCATTACTGGCAAAAACAACGGTATGGTTAGCGGCTGAGATATTGCTCAATCTCCTAGGACTTGATAATCTAGCCGACTACAGTGAGTTTATTTTTGGGCGACAAGGCGCGAATTTATCTCAGCCAGAACTGTCACAATTGATGCTGTTTACCACGTCCACAACGGGAGAGGATCATCCTATGTCTTGGGTCAGTTAAGTTATACGCCAAAATTTCTCTAAGCCGATGAGTGAACGTGAATGTTGAATACCCCCGAATGGGTGACTAAAGCTTATAGCCAATCTGACGTAGAAATTCCTGGCGCTGCTTTACCTCTTCCTCACCTTCGACTCCCTTGGGCGAAAATCCATCCACCACACCAATAATACCTCGCCCTTGTTGCGTTTCGGCAATCAGGACTTCTACCGGATTAGCGGTAGCGACGTGAATTTTACAGATTTCCGGACATTGTTTAATCCCATTCAGGAAATTGATCGGATAGGCGTCTTTAAGCAAGATAACAAAACTATGTCCCGCCGCGATCGCTTGGGCATTTTTCGTCGCTACCTCTTGCAATGTCGCGTCATTCCCGGAGACTCGGATCAAGCAGGGTCCAGACGCCTCGCAAAACGCCAGACCAAATTTGACTTGGGCTGATGTCCCCACCATGATCTCATGCAAGTCCTCCACTGTCTTAATGAAGTGGCTATGACCGATAATGATATTACACCCTTCCGGAAGCTCTATGGGGACTGACTTCAGTTCCATGGCTGTCTCCTCACGCACTACCTACACTACAGCTTTTATTTTCATCGCTCAGGGGTCAGAGATCAGGGGTTACGCTGCCACTTCTTTACAAAACTAAACATATTTTTGGTAAATAGGGGGTGACACCCCTCACCCCCAATGACTATAATTATGCTTAGTAGATGCACCCTGATAATCTAGAGAGTTGCTTCGGTGACTCTCTTTTTTTTGTCCTTTGTCCTTGACGAATCAGGACGAACCGATCTCGACAATAGGTTAAAGCCGTTCAGACTAAGGATCACGAACCCGATACTTAGTCCTAATGCGACATAGCTGGGTAATCCTAGCCAGAAAAGCGCGATCGCTCCTCCACCGATAGCAACGTAGACGGTAAATTCAACGGTTAGATAAATCAACGCTTTAGCGATCGCTTGTACACCACGCCAGATCAAACGTACTATTTGCGGAACGACGCGGCGGCGGTGACGGTTTCGGTGAATCATATTAGAGTTCTCCCAGTGCAGGTTGCAAATGCTGTAAGGCGGTGAGGAATTGTTGCTTTTTCTCCAAGGCTTGCAAGCCAGAACCTGTGATTTTGTAATAACGTCGGCGTGCGCCTGTGGTTTCCTCCGGCGCTTCATCACCCCAGCGAGAGGTAACAAATCCCCGCTTTTCTAGTTTTCGCAAGGTGGGGTAAAGAGAACTGAAGCCAATGGTGCTCTCACCGTTGCTGGCTTGCGCGATCGCACTCATAATCTCCAATCCATAGCGTTCTCGATACATCAGCGCATTCAGGATCGATTCTTCGATTAGCGTCAGATTCAGCGTGTCGTCTTTGTTGCGAGTGGACATTGGGTCATCTCTACTATATTCATAGTTTCATTGTATATTCAATTTTTGAATATAGGGGTGTGATCGCTCCGTTCGTTCGTAGTAGGCGCTTCAGCGCCTCTATAATAAATGGAATCAGCAACAGAAACGTGATCGCGATGGCAATCACCACAGCCAAATGGACAATAGACGAGTATCACCACATGATTGCGGCGGGGATTTTAGTGGATCGGCGAGTAGAACTACTTCAGGGAGAAATTGTCGAGATGTCACCAGAAGGAGAACCCCACGCCTACTTCAGTAGTGAAGCTGGGGAATATCTAATGCGACAGTTAAGCGATCGCGCGATGGTTCGTTTAGCTAAACCGATAACACTCCCAAACAACTCTGAACCTGAACC
>CAZNNK010000925.1:0-3005 GCA_964574085.1 uncultured Coleofasciculus sp. | reverse complement strand
AACCCGCCCTGATTCAGGTATCGCGATTATCCGGTAAAGGTTCAATAGAGTCTGTAGGGGCGGGTTTTACTATTATCGTTTCCGTTGCACCCGGATGTAATTAAACCCGCCCCGATTCTATCGGTAAAGGGCGCACGTCATGTTGGTAAAGGGCGCACGTCATGTTGGTAAAGGGCGCACGTCGGTGCGCCCCTACGATTCCCCCAAATACGCCATATCGGTTGGTAAATACACGCGGGTGGGTTCCTGACTGAATTCGGCTTGGATTAATGCACAGGCTGGGGTAAAATACGCAGATTCTATCAGTCGTGTCGGTAACGCGGAGGCGATTAAATCAAAGCGTTGGGGTTTGTTGGCTAAATCCGCCCAGTTCAACAGTCCAGTGAGCGATCGCGTTTGCTGTACGATGGTTACGGATTGGGCTAGGGTGAGACTCATTTTGACTTTGGCGGTGAATTTCCCTAGTCGCAGATACTGGGTGGGGAACAGATTCAGTTGCTCATTTTTATAGGTATCCCGCAAATAGTTTACCCCCTGGCTTAAACTATCCCGACAAATTAAATACCCTGTCGCATTATCCGGGGAAATTGCCTTCCCCTGATTATCAATAACTCCTCCCTGACGCCGGGGGCGAAAGAGTTTGGCATATCCCCAAGTCGGATAACCCGATGACTTTTCTCGCCCTAAACCAAAGGTTTCCCCCATCGTATTAAACTGGGTAATCCGATATCGGGTAACGGGTAAAACCGTGGCGGGTGTGAAATACAGTCCCGCTTGATTCACGGGGGATAATTGTTCCCGATATAGGGGTTTTTGCGACGAGTGGCGATACTCGGAAACTGCTAATCCTAAGGCATACGTTAAGGCATAATTATGGATAAACCAGCCCGTCTCAAAGACTTTACCTCGTTCCGTTGTCGCGTAGAACAGATAATCCTCAAATTGGAGGCGATAACGATATATTTCCACTTAACTCCGCCCTCCTGAGTAGGTTCTCGCGGCTGTATCTAAACGGGTGAAGAAGTCTTGACAGGAATCCAGTTGATTGTAAATCGAATAGACTTGATTCAGCAATTCTTTAAGTTCCGCCCCGGACATTGCCACACTATGTCCCGGAATATCGGACAAAACCTCGGCAAATACATCTAGAATCGCCCCTTCTGTTCCCTGATAATTGATAAAATCAGACAGATTCAAGGAATCGGCAATCTGTCCTTGAGGCGCTAACTTATCATAGAGTCGCTGGGTTAAATCTAAATTCGATAACTTTTCCACCGTCCCGAAACTGATACCCAGAATATGATTGCGAATATACCCCTCCCGATTGGCTTCTGCACCATAACGGGTTGTCTGGAGAATATTGCCTAAAACATAGACAAATTCATCGGCTGTTACATCAACTAAGGTTTCTACACAAGGGAGAAATACCTGGGGAATTAAGGTATCCCGTTCCGCAAACGCTGAACCCGCGACACCGCCTTGGGTTTTATCTTGAATCGCATTCAGTTTAATCTGTTTCTGGAGTTGAGGATACCCTCTTAAGGTAAAAGCAGAATCGGTGAGGAGGCGTGATTTTTGGGAACCTTCGCCTTGAACGGCGGCGAATCCATAGAGGACACAATCGGGACATTCGCCACACATTCCTTCCATTAAATAACAGGGTTTGGGTTGTTTAGATTCCTCGCTATCCCCGACTAAGCCAAATTGCCGTAATAGGGCTTTGCCAGTACGTCGTTCTGGGGCGATTTGTTTACGTTTAAACATAACTACGCGGTCAACGGTGGTTTTGGCATTTTTCCCCAGATAACCAGCCTGTAATTGTTCGGTATCTAGGGCGTCGCCTTCGGTGGTAAAGATGGCGTAGGATTTGGTTTCTCTGAGAACTAATATCTGGATGTATTTGTTTTGGCGGAAGTTGGGGATGGATGGATGAAAGTAGCGGGAATAGTTGTCTAAGTTGGTTACGGTCATGGGTAATTGTCCTCGATTAGATGTTCGTAGTCAGCACTTTAGTGCTGCTTAATGAAGTTTTTTATGGCACTAAAGTGCCTACTACAAACGCGCCTTCCGTTTTTGTTTCTGTTGATTCCATTGCGCCCACTTTGCCGAGATTTGCTCACTCACATAGAAAAAGACTCCATTCGCCAAATCATTTTCATAACGACTCAAGCGGGAAAAACTGCGGTGACACCGTTGTTCAAATAAGTCTACGACAATGGTTTGGGCAAATTGACGCGCCCGTTGATTTTTGTCCTCATCTTTAAATACAAAGGGGAAGGAAATTCCGGTATCTAGTCGTTCTAATCGTTTAATCAAGGTTCCCGCAATATGTCCAATAATTTCTTCTGTTTCTAAATCCGGCTGACGCGAGACTTTTTTGAGTTCAGCAATCGCGGTTCGATAAATCGTTTCATACCGATTTGCCTTCCCTTTGCCATCTTTGGGGGTTCTGGGTAAAAATAACTCCAGGGATTGACTGGCAATGGTTTTAGCTAAGTTGTTTAGGCTCATTCTCTTTGGATTTCTCTCCACAGTTTCAAAGGATTCTAGTAAAAGACGACAGGCTTGTCGGAATACGTCAGGAACGGTGTGAGTTTCATGGCGATGATAATCAGCAAAAAATCGCGCCCCCGCTAGTTCATTTCGATTCACTTCGGTTAACCGTTGTGCAATGGTACTCTCCTTCTCACTTAGGCTTTCATTCACGACCCATAATGCACAAACTCGATGCCAAAGTTCATCAATTGGAATTCCTCGTACCTTCAGTTGATTGGATAGGGTTGCAGGCATTAATTGAGGGTCAACGGTTAAAATTGACCGCAAGGCGGGGTGTTCACTCTCTAAGGCTAAGGCTTCGGTTACTTGGTCTAAATAGGCGACGGGTAAATAAGGTTTATCCGTTAAATACACCCGCATTCCGAATAAATCTTGTAACACTAAGGCGGTCAAAAGTCCCCGCATCCAGAGTTCGGTGGCTTTAATCGATTCCCCACTCTTATACGCCG
>CAZNNK010000924.1:0-3009 GCA_964574085.1 uncultured Coleofasciculus sp. | reverse complement strand
TTTAACGACTCTGGGTTTAAATTCGTATCGAGTGGGGGTTTGGGTTCTCGAATGATTGCTTCATCGGGAATGGCAGGAGTAGGAGATGATAAAATTTGTATTCGTTCTTGATCTTGGGTATGGGTGAAGAAATAAACTTGATTAGGGGCAATAGTTTGGTCTGACGTAGCATTGCCTCGTGTAATTGCGCCTCGACTACCATTGGTTTCCGGATTACCGACAATAAACGGGATGATACCGTTTCCCCCATGACCGATAATAATGCTGCCACCCTCGGTTCCTCCAGCCGCAGAAATACTGGCATTGATGTCATTTTTGTCGATGAAAGCGTCAGTCGCTTGGAAAAAACGATTGGTGGTAATTTCCACGTTTCCGCCGATACCCTCTGAACTCTGAGTATTAATCTGGTTAACGCGAATTGTGTCATCAGCCGTCAGGGTAATCGTGCCACTATTACCCGCAGCAGAGGTGTCCAAAATACCTGTAGAGATTTGTCCGTTTTGGCTGACTAAACGAATCCCGCCAGGGGCAGTAATATTATCGGTTGTGATGGTATTCTCGGCGGTAATATCTATCCCTTCCTGATTCGTTGTGGTCATCTCTCCTTCTACCCGCAAATTTTGCAACGGTTGCATACTACCCACCCGATCATTAAACTGAACGATGCCACCATCGGTATTAAGATTTAGCGTATAAGTTCCGTCAACGGTGCGATTAAAAATAATCGTATTGGCACTCACAGAGAAATCGCCCGGTAAAGTCAGGGAACGATTGAATGTAATCTGGTTTCCGGCATTCAGGGTAATGGGTGTTGGAGTTCCAAATGCAGAACTCGCGTCGAAATCACCGATTGTGATACTATTAGCGGCATTGAGTGCGATCGCGCCTCCTTTGCCTGTTCTTGATCGGGTGTCAATTGTCCCCGCATCAGTATTGATAGTTCCCGCCAGACTCGTCAGCGTCACCGCCGCACCCGGATTGGTAATATTACCTGTGATAATATCTTGGTTCGCCAGTAGCCTAATCTCACCGTTTCCGGTTAACGTAAAGCCAGTGGTATTAATCGAACCATCACCTAGGGGTGATCGCAATGTCACTGAGTCATTAAAGGTAACATCATCAGCCAGGGTAATCGCGCCACGGCTGTCACTACGCCCGATGGTGATCGACTCGAAACCATTTGCCAAGGCGTTGATATCCCGGGCTGACAAGTCTAGTGTTTCTGTGTTAGTATCGGTTGCACCGTTAAGCGCGATCGCCTGACTAGGACTAAACGGTTGTAAGGTCAAATTCCCATTCCCCGCGATATCCCCGAAAAAATTAATTTCGTCACCTGTTATTTCAATATCGCCAATCAGAGTAACGTCATTACGGTAGGTTTGACCCAACTCTCCGTTCGTTATCACATTTCCACGAATTTGCGTCATCCCCCCAGCATCGGTAGTCAGACTCTCAACGGTTACTGAATTGTTGAATTGAGTGATCCCTGTACTATTAATGTTTAAGTCTGCCAGATTAACCGTATTCCCGACACTATCTTCAAAGGTAATATTACCCGTACCTGAATTTAGCGTCAGGTTTTGAGTATCAGCCGTGACACCATTAAGTGTATCGTTAAAGATAATATTACCCCCAACCGTCATCCCTGTAGTGGTGAATGTGGTATCCGGTTGAGTTAGAGTCACAGTACCATTTAAGCTGATATTACCGCCACGTCCAGCACCCGCCGAGGTATTTATAGAACCCGGATTAATCCTGTTCGCCGTGAGAGTCACATTCCCCCCATCCCCAGTTGCGGCGCTAGTATTGAGTATGCCGCGATGAGTATCAATAGAACCGTTATTGCTGGTGAGGGTAATCTCCCCGCCAGGATTCATAATATCGCCCGTAACAATATCTTGATTCGCGTCTAGCTGAATCGTGGCGTCATCGATTCCAGTTAAAGTATACCCTGTCGTCGTAATCGAACCTGAGTTAGTTTGCGATCGCAAAACGACTGGGTCATTAAATGTAACATTATTCCCTAGGGTAATAGCGCCACTACGATTCGCGCCACCAATAATAATTTGCGAAAATCCATTGCGGAAGCTAGCCAGTGTAGTGGTATCCAGGCTTAATGTCCCCACAGCCGTATCGCCAATTGTAATTCCTAAATTTGGGGTTAAGGGTTGTACCTGTAATTGTCCTTTACCCACCAGATTAAACGTATTATCAACATCCAACGAATCCGTCGTCAGTGTCAGGTTACCCGTTTGCGTTTCTTGTCCCAACTCTCCATCTTCAGCGAACTGAATCCCGTAAGAATCCATTCCTGTACCCCTAACACCAATTACATCGACTGTTCCGCTATTGGTTCGCACTTGGGACGATTCCCATATCCGCACCCCTTGATTATCACTTGTACCCATCCCGCCAGTACCATTTAATCGGATAGTTCCCGTTCCCGTCGCTTCCACAATGGAACCTAATGCAATTTCCACCCCATCACTAGCCGAGGTTGAACCTTGTCCAACTCCCGTCAGGTTGATATCGCCATTGAATGAACGAATGATGATATTCCCCTCACCCAAAACAATACCATCATTGGCTTGAGTTCCCGCGCTGCTTCCCGTACCATTAAAGATTATATTGCCACTCCCTGTGGTTTCAATAATGGGACCCATATCCCCCGAAAAGTTATCGACCCGAATGCCACTATTTTCATCTCCTGACCCTTGTCCTATTCCGGTTAGACTGATACTGCCATCCACTGAACGAATTGTAGTATCTGATTCTGCTAGAATAATCCCCTGATTTTCGTTTCCTCCCATCCCACCTGTTCCAGTTAGCGTGATATTGCCTGTGGTACTTTGAATGCTTGTCCCGCTGGTGACGACAATGCCAAAGGCAATGTTTGTACCATCGACACCTTTACCCGTAATCGAAATATCGCCTATCCCAGAATTGAGTACAGCATCGTTGAGAATAACGCCAGAAGTACTAATTAATGGCAGTAGAGGACTTGTGCCT
>CAZNNK010000923.1:0-3013 GCA_964574085.1 uncultured Coleofasciculus sp. | reverse complement strand
TTAGCAAGATGAATTAGAATGGGAGACCCGAAACCGTAGGGGCGCAAAGACTTGCGCCCGATTCAATGGTCAAATCTAATCCACAATTTTAGCTGTGCCACGCCAGTTTGTGTGGTTCCGCGATTTCAATCGCCATGGCAAAAGGAGATTCCGTCAGGAGAGTACATCAAAGGGGCAATCGCCGCACAGCCAGCAGGGTAATATCGTCAAATTGATCCGCTTCTCCGGTATGATGAATTACCGTTGTGGTAATTTTATCCAGCAACGTTGTGGCAGAAGCCGCCGTTGTTTCCACCATCGACAGCAATCGTTCCATGGTGAAGAATTTGCCGTCGCTGGCGCGGGCTTCGGGAACGCCGTCTGTATACCCTAACAGTATCTCACCCGGTTGAATATACGTCTGAGCAATCTTAAATGTTAGGTCAGGTAACATCCCTACCGCCGGTCCGGTGGATTTGAGTTGTTCTCTCACCCCACCTTCAGGGTTGAGAATCAATAGTGGTTCATGTCCACCATTAATATAGGTGAGTAAGCCCGTGTCTGGACACAACACCCCAAAAAAGACTGTAGCAAACATGCCCATATCCCCGTGATGTTCAGCGACGTAGTTATTCGTCAGGGAAATCGCTTGCAAAGCATTGAGGTGGGCTAAGTTGGTTGCAGGTGACTCGCCAATCCAGCCCCCGGATATCGGTTGATGTTCGTCCAGAATCGCTGATGCAGAACCGTGCAGTTGGGTTTGAGTCGAGAAGATGCGGATTAAGCTGCGAAAGAGTGCCATAAATAGGGCGGCGCCGACTCCCTTATCGCAAACATCGGCAATCACTAAGCCCACATATCCACCCGGAAGCTCAAATGTGTCATAGAAGTCCCCCGCCACTTGACGGGCGGGTTTGAAGAATGCCGCTATTTCCCAACCGCTACTTTGATACACTTGAGTCGGTAAAAAGTTTTTCTGAATCTCTCGCCCTTTTTCTAATTCGTGGTCGAGGGCTTGGGAATAGGCTTCAACGTTACTCAAACTCTCTTGCAATGCAGCTTCGGCTTGTTTACGGGCGTTCACGGCTTCAGAGATTTGGTCAAACATTTGCTCAAACGCACCAATTACCTCTCCTAATTCATCGTCGCGATTCATGGATGCTGAGTAAAATTCCGGTGGTTCTTTGTCTTGACTAATCGCTTCCCCCGCCCCAATCAAATCTCGTCGGAGTCGGAGAATGGGAGTGATGACCAGGGGTTCAAGGGCAATCCAAAGGGTGAGGGTGATGAAAACGGCGATGATGACGACTAAACCCGCAATCCGCAGAATGTAGGCATAGAGTTCTCCTTTGATGGATGAGCTATCATGTCGCAGAATTAGGGTATAGTTTCCCACCTGATTCTCTAGCATCCAGGCGATAGAGAGTTCATCGACTTTCCAGGCGACATCATATCGGGAATCCTGTTTACGTTCTCGCTGGTTAGCATTAATCTGAGCCATGGGTAGATTGGGCGTTTCACCAAATTCCCCCACCATTTTTCCCTCAGGATTGTAAATCGCACCGCCTAAAATGTCTGGGTTAAGTTGCTGGAGTTCTGCGAATCTTGTTAGGAAGGTTTCATCGGCAGCTTCGGCGGGTTGTTCTTGTTGGATATCTCGAATCAGCCAAATTATTTTCCCTGATGATACGTCTTTGATTTGGGATAGCAATTCTCGTTCGCGTCTTTTAACGGAAGGAATAGTCACAAGTCCTTCAATAACTAAAAAGCTGATAAATAGTAAAAATACGATTCGTCTAGATAACCGAGATTTCCAGCGAGATGCTAAAAAAATAAATGCTTTTTTGGGGGAAGTAGACATAGGTTGATTGGTTAAATTAAATATATAAGGGGTAAGGAATGATAAATGGGCATCGGACTGGGAGCATGTCACCTTTGTAGGTTGGGCCCTTGGAACGAAACCCAACAGGCTCTCGATGGCGTTGGGTTTCGCTTACGCTCTACCCAACCTACTTGAGCGTTTTGTGCAAACTTGACATGCTCCCCATCGGACTTATGTTTTTTTAACGCAGAGGAACGCAGAGGTCTACGCAGAGGGACGCAGAGGGATGTAAATGATTTGGGGGAAAAGTTGATAGAATTGGGAAGTATATCAGTTATCAGTGAACAGTTATCAGTTCTAGCAGTTCGCTCTCGTGTAGTTATAGTAAAATTGTACGAAAAACCTCTGACCAAGCATCCATATCTAGGGTGTCAACACAACAGCGCGAAGCGCTATAACCGGAAATAATCTAACAAAGGACTAATGACAAACGACTAACGATTAATCACTTATGATCACCTATTTAACAGCTATGGGTTTGTCGATTCACGACAAAGATATTGCGATTGCGGTCTTTCAAGCGTTCATAGATAAATTTATCAACGCTCTGAATCGCTAAATAGACGCCGAGTCCACCAATTTGTCGTTGGTCTAAAGGCTTGTCTAAATCATCCGGACTGTCTTGCTGGCTGGGGTTGTAGGGGACACCGGTATCCTCAATGGAGATGGTTAAAGTTTGCTCGTCGAGTTGAGATTGGCACATTAATTCTCCCTCTAACCCGACGTCCTCATAGCCATGAATAATGATATTTGTGGCAATTTCGTCCACGGCTAGTCGCAGGTTATAGGAGGCTTTTTTATCTAGATTTGCGGCTTGGGCGGCTTGGAGCACATATTGTGCGATCGCGCCTAATGAATCTAGGGTTCCCGATACGGTTAAAGGTTCCAGATTTGTCATTTGTCATTTGTCAATAGACGAAAAAGCTAACACCATAAACCTTACAGCTTCCTGCTTTTTTGTACTAGACTGTTTCTATCTGGGCGGCGTCATATTCATCCATGAGAATTACACTATGGTGAAAGCCTGTTTTTTCAATCGTATCCATTACCATTTCCTGAGCGCCTACGACGTAAATATCGACCTGATTTCCCATCTTTTGTTTGGCAAAAATGAGTCCTCTTAATCCCGCACTTGCCATATACTCCAAATCT
>CAZNNK010000922.1:0-3014 GCA_964574085.1 uncultured Coleofasciculus sp. | reverse complement strand
CCCCCCCCCCCCCCCCCCCCCCCTTTTTCATGCAGATGACGGAATACGAGATCTTGTACGGTCTCGTGGTCTCGGTGTTGTGTATAAGAGACAGGCCTGACAGAATTGTGCCATTCCTTGGTCTTTTTCTGGCATTTAAATTGGCAGATAAGGGGTATGTATTACGTCTGGTTTTTATTTAGAGTTGAAATCAAAGAGCAGTTTTGACCGCTCAGACATCCGTCAGTCTTCAGCTTGATTCCCCAACCGCTCAAATATTTAAAGGGTTTGGCTCAACTGAGACTTGGATGGCAATTAAATCGGCTCGAAAACCAATAGTTGAGGATAAATATAATGGCAGTTCATAATTTTTTCACCCCAGATCTGAGTAGTCTCGTAGCAGGACAGGATTACGCCTCTGGTGAGTTGATTGTTAAATTCAAACCGGAGACTGAACCCACCGAAATTGAAGCATTGCAAGCGAGTTTAGGTGCGTCAGTCTTAGATAGTACGAAAACATTAGGTAGCCAGCTTTGGCAAATCAATGGAGTCAGCCTCCAAGAAGCCATAGATTTGCTGAGTTCTAATTCACAAATTGACTATGTAGAACCTAACTATACAATCTCTCTCAATAGCACAATCCCCAATGACTCCGGCTTCGATGAACTCTGGGGACTGAATAATACGGGTCAAACAGGGGGTACGCCTGACGCTGATATTGATGCTCCCGAAGCCTGGGATATTTCGACGGGAAATAATATCGTGGTTGGGGTGATTGATACGGGGGTAGATTACACCCACCCAGACTTGAATGACAATATGTGGACGAACCCAGGAGAAATTCCCGGAGATGGCATTGATAATGATGGCAATGGCTATGTCGATGATTACTATGGTTGGGATTTTGTCAATAATGATAGTGACCCCTTTGATGATTTTGGTCACGGCACTCATGTAGCCGGAACAATTGCGGCTGAAGCTAATAATGGTATTGGGGTGAGTGGTGTTAGTTGGTCGTCTCAGATTATGGCACTTAAGATATTAGGTCCTAATCGGACAAGTGCTGGTGCATTCGGAATCAGTAAGGCAATAGAATACGCCACAATGATGGGCGCTCACCTGACTAACAATAGCTGGGGCGGTGGTGGTTATTCTCAGCTTATCTATAATGCGATCGCGGCGGCTGGACAAGCCGGAAAGTTATTTGTTGCGTCTGCTGGTAATGACGGTAAGAATAACGATTTGAGTCCCCATTATCCATCTAGCTATAACTTGGACAATATTATCAGTGTGGCAGCGACAGACCATAACGATCAATTAGGGAATTTTTCTAACTACGGAGCCACTGCTGTGGATTTAGCCGCACCAGGGGTAGGAATTCTCAGTACCGTTCCTGGGGATGGATACGGCACAAAAAACGGGACTTCTATGGCAGCTCCCCATGTCTCAGGTGTTGCTAGTCTGATTTTGGCTCAAAACCCAAATTTAACGGCTTTGGAGGTCAAGGAACAAATCCTACAATCCGTTGATCCGATTTCAGGCTTACAAGGAAAAACGGTAACGGGTGGGCGGCTCAATGCTCACAAGGCACTGACTAACGGGACAACTCCTCCAGTAACTCCTCCAGTAACTCCTCCAGTAACTCCTCCATCACCTCCCCCAGTAACTCCCCCAGCAACCAATTTTACCGGGGATGACTTTGACCCTACTATTGACAATAGTCAGTGGTTAAACATCAGTGGTGGAGTCGCTGCTAACAACTTTGGCGGAAGTGGTAATTCCTTATTTTTCAGTGATGATTCTACTCGCAGTGCTATCACGACGGGTGCAAATCTTTCTCAGAGTAGTTTTAATTTTCTCCGCTTTGACCTGATTTTTGGTGATGGCTTCAATGGTGGCGAAGATGCTGATGCTGGGGAAGATGTGGTGTTGGAGTATTCTATTGATGGTGGTACGAATTGGACACACCTGAGAACCTATGACACTGAATTCTACACGGATTGGACAACTGTTACTCAACTGATTCCTCTGTTTGCTCAAACCAATAACACCAGCTTCCGGTGGCGACAGTTAGAGCATAGTGGTGAAGGCTACGATGAATGGGCTTTGGATAATGTGGAAATTACCCAAAATTTCTTTGATTTTGGTATCTTTGCTCAAGGTGATACGGGGAGTTTTAGTCATTCTAGTCTCCCAGAAACTCTAGAGGGTGAAATCGAGGTTGGTTTTGATCGAATTGATGATTTCATTGTCGCCGATGCTGGTAATAATACAGTGGCTGGCGGTTTGGGAAATGATTTGATTTATGGCAAAGAGGGGGACGATATTCTCCGGGGTGACTCGAATCAGCGTTCCTCTGGCGGTGCGATCGGCGGTGATGACATTATTTATGGTGGCACAGGGAATGACCGGATTGGCGGTAAGGGGGGTAATGACAAACTCTATGGCGAAGAGGGGGATGACAAAATTTGGGGTGATCATGGTGATGACCTGTTATGGGGAGGTCTTGGTAATGATGAACTCACCGGTGGCAAGGGTCATGATACTTTTGTCTTAACCTTGGGTCAAGGTGTTGATACGATTCAGGATTTTCAGGGAGTTGAGGATGTTATTGGTTTGGCGGGTAATCTGACATTTGAGCAGTTGTCTATTACTCAAACTGGCAAGAATACTCAGATTGATTTTAATGATGATACGCTGGCGATTTTGACTGGAGTCAATGCTAGTACGCTGACTGCTGATGTTTTTGCTGTGGTCTAATGTCTTTGAGTGGCGGATGCAAGGCAAGATATAGCGGTAATTCAATCGCCTCGTCTACTTGCATTCCCATTCGTTTAAAGACAACTACATCAGAGTGCGATCGCGCCAACTTTATTCTGGCTCTTTCCTCCATTCTCTGGCGCAAAACGACATGACATCCTGTTTGTTTGATGGGAACAATTTTGATAGGACGGGTGGATAGTTTACAGCGCTTTTCAAGTATAGCACTACGAGGATACGTTAGGACATTTATCTGTTGCCTGTTGCCTGTTGCC
>CAZNNK010000921.1:0-3018 GCA_964574085.1 uncultured Coleofasciculus sp. | reverse complement strand
CAACCCAGACTGCCTCAGAGGATCAGATTAAACCAGACTCCCAGCCCAAACCGTCACCACGCTTGGGTCTGGTAAGACGATGCCGCCGGGGTGTAACGGTGACGATGAATGGGATTAAGGGAATTCCGAGTACCCTGGTTAAGTCATTTGTCGGACCCCCTCCTATCTATCGTCGGCGTAAGTTTTGGGTGGGGATAGGAATGGTGGGGATCAGTGGTGGTGCGATCGCCTTCGGTTTGGGTTGGCAAGCCCTGGAAGAAACCTTACCGGAGTCCACGGATGATGTGCTGACCTATATCCGGGATGAAACGATTACCGTAAAAGCGGCTGATGGTACAATCCTCCAGCAAATTGGACCAGCTACCCACGATAATCTAAAAATATGGGAAATTCCGGACAAGCTGAAACAAGCATTTATTTCGATAGAAGATCAACGCTTTGAAAAGCATAGCGGATTGGATTACCAAGGGATTATCCGGGCAGCGTTCTCGAATCTGTTAGCCAGAGATGTGGTGGAAGGCGGCAGTACGATTACCCAGCAGTTGGCGCGGATTGTCTATTTTGATCAGCAACAAACCCTAGGGCGTAAGCTCAAAGAAATGCGGATGGCGCAAAAAATTGAGCAGGATTTGGAGAAAGATCAAATCTTGGAGCGCTATTTGAATCTGGTGTATTTGGGGTCTGGGGCGTATGGTGTCGCGGATGCGGCTTGGGTGTATTTTAGTAAACCCGTCACAGAATTGACCTTAGCGGAAATGGCAACCTTGGCAGCCTTACCACCCGCACCGAGCGAGTATTCTCCCTTTATTAACAAAGAAATAGCCCAAGAGCGGCGGAATGTGGTGCTGCGCCGGATGCAGAAAAACGGGTATATTACTGAGGGGGAAGCAGACGCCGCGATCGCGACTCCCTTAAGGACAAAGCGCAGCCAACCCAAGCGCTTAGACCGACAGGCGTCTTATTTTACGGAATATATTCAACAAGAACTGCCGAAATACGTTCCCGCCGATGTTTTAGGCAAAAAGGGATTGATTGTAGAAACAACTCTCAATCCTCAATGGCAAGTAGCCGCAGAAGCGGCGGTGGAAGAGACAATCGAAACCTATGGCAAATACCAACGGTTTGAACAAGCCGCATTAGTGGCAATTGATCCGCGTAATGGTCAAATCAAAGCCATGGTTGGGGGTAAGGAGTTTTTAGATCAGCAATTTAACCGCGTCACCCAGGCACAACGCCAACCGGGTTCGACATTTAAAACATTTGTTTACACAACCGCGATCGCGGCAGGTTTCTCTCCCTATCAAAGTTATCAGGATGCCCCCTTTGTCGTGGATGGTTATGAACCCAAGAACTATAGTGAAAACTTTCGCGGTTGGACTTCGATTCGGGATGCTCTCACCCATTCAGTGAACATTGTGGCAGTGAAAACCTTAATCAAGGTGGGTTGGGACCCGGTGGTGGAAATTGCCGAGAAAATGGGGATTGAATCACCCCTCAACAAAACCTATTCCTTGGCGTTGGGGGCGTCAGAAGTGAATTTACTGGAGTTGACCAGTGCTTATGGCACGTTAGCCACTCAAGGTATACACGTCCACCCCCATGGGATTCGCCGTATTTTGGATCGACAGGGTAAGGTGATTTATCGAGAACAGATCCAACGCGAGCGAGCCATTGACGAAGACACTGCCGCAATTATGACCTGGATGCTCCGCAATGTGGTCACGTCTGGGACAGGGGGAAACGCTCAGTTACGCGATCGCGCCGTAGCGGGCAAAACAGGCACTTCAGACGAATCCCGTGACCTCTGGTTTATCGGCTATATTCCCCAACTGGTAACTGGCGTTTGGCTGGGTAATGATGACAATAAACCGACTTGGGGAGCCAGTAGCACCGCCGCGATCGCTTGGCGTGAATTTATGGAAGAAGCGGTGGACAATATGAGGGCGGAAGACTTTCCGGATCGACCGAATAAACTCGATGGTCGAGAAGGGACGATTGAAGCCAAGCCGATTGAGCCGAAAAAAACCTATACCAAGAAGACAAACCAGACTCGCTCTAGTAGAAGACGAACAAGCCGCCGCGCTTCGACCACCAGACGATCAACCTCTCGTTCCACCAGTCGTAGTTATACCCCACGCCGTTCAAGCAGCAGCAGAAGCAGTGGTGGAAGTAGTCGCAGTAACACTAGGAGCCAACCTGCACCCGCCCGTTCTACCCGTCGCCAAGCCCCGGTTCGCAACACAGCGCCCAGCAATCCACCCCCCAGACGGTCAGCCCCCGCACCCAAACCTGCTCCGCCAGCCCCAGCACCTGCCCCAGCTCAACCTGCAGCGGTTTCGGCTCCGCCAGCCCCAGCACCTGCCCCAGCGCCTGTGGCACCGCCCCCAGCGCCTCCCGCGTCTCGCAAAGCTGCACCTGCACCCGCTCCGGCGGCACCTGCACCTGCACCAGTAACAGCGCCTCCTGCGTCTGAGGAGTAAGGTTTTCCTTCACGACCTTCAAGGCATGACATGATGTGTCGGGGCGGGTTTAGGGACTTTCGTTTCACTATTGACGATAACGTTGGTTCAAAACCCGCCCTCATCTCCCCCATCTCCCCCATCTCCCCCAACATCTTTGTCATCGCAATTCGGTCTCAGGGGTGATAGATACTCCGGAAAGTTTTGATAGGATAGCCACAATAGGATAAGGAGTGAATTTATGAATTTTATGAATTTATTGATGGAAGCAGGAGCGGCTCAAGCTTCTGAATTTCCATTCTCGTTTACATTAGTCTATGTGATCGGCTTTATCGCCGCTGTTGTTCTTGGCTCTATCGCCTGGTATAACTCCAAGCGTCCAGCCGGTTGGGAAAATAAAGAGCGTCCTGACATTGTACCCAAGGTTGATACGCCAGAGAATTCCAGCCAACAGAAATAGAGGCTAAACTCTAAATCGGGAGGGGTTTACCGCAAAGATGTATTCGATAATACATAAGGCAAGACAATCTCTCCCCTGCACCTGGAGCATCCGTGTCAA
>CAZNNK010000920.1:0-3026 GCA_964574085.1 uncultured Coleofasciculus sp. | reverse complement strand
GATGAGGGCTGGCTTCAGATGATGCCTATATCTGTTGATGAAACTGGACAGTTGAAAGTTACGTTTGAAGAAGAAACTACGTTAGACAGTAACCAAGGGGTACTGAGAATTCAAGAAGATGGTCAAGTCTTTGTGAATTAGAGAAGTTGACGCCATACTCCTCGTACTCCTAAGCGTGTATTTAAGGTTGACAGATTCCCCCAAACCCCCCTTCAAAAGGGGGGCTTACTGTATTCAACAGATGGTCAAGTCTTTGTGGATTAAAGAAGTTGACGCGATCGCACCAACTTTTCTATCCTCTTAACCTGAATATTGCCGAGTTAAGCGTTTATGGCACTAAAGTGCCTACTACGAGCCTGTGTTATACTGGCGTCGAGTCTTGAGTTTATTTATAACCTTTACACTATAAATTTTTGTATCAATATTTGAAGCAAAAAGCGCTCATAACTCAAACTAACTTAACTAAAAATTGCCTTTAGCAAGCACTTCAAGAAAAGGAGTCAAGCGGTGAAGCGTGTGAATAAACCGTGGATCAGGGCTTGCCGGATTGTAGCTGCAACCTGTCCCATGGTATCGTTAATGGTTATTACCCCGAATGTAGCGTGGTCGAGCATGGTGAAACTCGATATCAGTCCCCAGGATGCAACCGTTACCACTGTCGCCCAGAATACATCTCCGACTGGGAGTTTGGACTATACCCGGCAATTTAACCAAGAACTTCAACAAATTGGACAGATATCCCCGCAAGCCTTTAAGCAGCGATATGCCAGTCAAGCTGAGTATTTGCCTCAAATTAGCTGGGATGTGACGACGGCGAAGTTTTGGGATGACTTTAATTTATCACCAGAGGAAATTGCTAATCGGTATCGGGATTATATGATCCCAATTCAACCTCGCGATGATTTTCGCCTGAATGCGGAAGAATTAGCGGTGTTTCAACGCAATGGCTTTGTCGTCAGTGAACGGATGAGCGCTCCTAGCTTTGCTGCTGTATTTTATAACATTTATAGTCGGGATTTGCCTGTTTTTGTCTCTAGTGATGCGTTACTTCATGCATGGCATCGGTCTTACGATGCTATGTTAGAGGAATTGGAAGCCGAGTATTTGGCGCGATCGCTGGATGAAATCTTAGCGGGTATGGCGCAGAGGCTGCCTCAAGTACGGCAGGAGTATGGGAAGGGTGTATTAGAGGAGAGTATCCTTGATGCCGATTATTTTATCGCCGTGGCGCGATCGCTACTTTCCGGGAATCGAGTTAGACCCTATTTTAATCAGAATAGTCGCGTCGCTGAAACCCTTGATGCTATTGAATCTGGGCAGCTTCAGGAGTTTAACCTATTTGGGCGCGATCGCAGCGTTGATTTTTCCCAGTTTAAACCCCGTGGACATTATGAAAAATCTGAGGCGCTGAAGAAGTATTTTCGGGCAATGATCTGGTGTGGCAGAATTGATCTGCGGATTGCTGGGAATCCAGAGGAATCTTCGCCACGGGAATTGGGTATCGCGATTATCCTGAATCATCTCCTCAACCAATCCGGGAAATTCTCGCAATGGCAACAGTTTGACCAAATGTTGCAAACCTTTGTCGGTCAAACGGATTCGATGACATTTGCCGAATTGAATGATTTCTTGGCACAGAATACGATTAAATCCCCTACCGATATTCAGACATTATCCACCCTGGAACAACTGCAAACTGATATTTTAGCCACGCCATTAGGGTTGCAAAGCATTCGGGGAGATTCCTATCAATCTCCCCCAGATTCTGAACAGATTCAACTTCCCCGCAGCTTTACCCTTCTCGGTCAAAAATTTGTCTTAGATAGCTGGGTGTTGAGTAAAGTGGTTTACGATGACATTCTCTGGGATGGCAAGAAAGTACCACGGCGCATTCCCAGTAGCTTAGATGTGGCGTTTGCCGCGTTAGGAAATAATCAGATTGTCCCCGAATTAGTTGATCGGATGACGAGTAGAGGGGGGCGTCAATTTCGAGATGGACTCAACTATCAACATCATCTAGCTGCTGTCAAAACCGTTGTGGATGAGCAAAATCCCGCCATCTGGGAACAAAACATCTACCTAAATTGGTTAGCCACCTTACGGGAACTTTCGACACCAACCACCGAGGCGAAATACCCGGAAGCGATGCGGACAAAAGCCTGGGCAATGAAAACCTTAAATACCCAATTAGCCTCTTGGACACAGTTACGCCACGACACGATTTTATATGCCAAACAATCCTACACGGGTGGAACTCGTTGCTTCTACCCCGCCGGATTTGTTGAACCCAGACCGGAATTTTGGGGACGGTTTGAGAGGATGGTACAGTTAGCCGCCCAACAGATTAATCGAACCCCATTTCCTGATTCATCTCGCCAGATTCAGGAACGACAAGTCGAATTCTTAGAGAACTTTGCGGAAAAATTAGCCATCCTGAAAGGCATTGCCACCAAGGAATTGGCACAGCAGGAACTTAGCCAAGCTGAGACTCAATTCCTGAGAGATATTGTGGAAATCGATGGCGGTTCAGGAGGTCCTTACTATCGGGGTTGGTATCCGTCTTTGTTCTACGAAGAACCGAAGGATTCTAATAGTTGGGATGCGATTGTTGCCGATGTGCATACGGATGTTCCCGATCCCGTTTTTGGTGATCCAGGGGCGGTATTGCACCAAGGGGTAGGGAATGTGGATTTGCTGATGATTGCGGTGGATAATGGTGAAGACAAAATGGTGTATGCTGGACCGGTGTTAAGCCATTATGAATTTGAAATGTCGGGAGTTGTTCGCAAATCCGATAGTGAATGGCAGAATGATATTAAGGAGGGAAATGTTCCCCCGCGTCCCCAGTGGACGGAAGGGTATCTGGTGCCAGGGACAGCGGAAATACAACCTCATTTTTATAGGGATAATTAGGACTTGATGCACAACCCGTAAACCCTTATCTATCAAGGGTTAGAAGAGAGTTAAAGCTGCCTATAAGTGCAATCCATCCCTCCTGGATGGGTGAAAAGCCTGCACTTATAGCG
>CAZNNK010000919.1:0-3036 GCA_964574085.1 uncultured Coleofasciculus sp. | reverse complement strand
TCCTGTATCTCTCAGTTGTGGCAACAGGTCAGGAACCGCCGACTGTGCTGATTCTCCCAGATTTCCCAACAGTTCTGCTGCCTGCAAGCGTACAAGTGGTTCTGGTGCTTTCAACGCTTCGATTAAGCCGGGTAATGCGTCTGTCCCCAACAAGTTTAATGCTTTTTCGGCAGCACGGCGAACCATGGAATCGTCATCGCTAAGTACGGTAACTAAAGACCTCACCGTATTATTATCCGCTTCCGCTCCCAAGACTTTAGGTAGCAGTGATCCTGAATCTTCAAAAACTGTTGCTGCACTGCGACGCAGGTTAGGATCAGAATGCTGTAAGGCTTCTAACCAATGAGATAGGAGGGGGACAGAGGCTCCGATTTGGGAGAGCGCCCATGTTGCATTCAGCTTGACCCATGGATCAGGGTCTTGCAAGGCTTCGGTTAAGGGAGGTGTCGCTAATGATCTTGCTGGCAAACCAATTTTTCCCAGCGCGATGATTGCTGTAATCCGCAGTCGGTTTTCGGGGTTTTCAGGCGGGGTAGGTGGAAGGCGTCGTTCGTTATCCGTTGTAGTTGTAGTCGTAATACGACGAAGAGTAGGAACAGGAACAATAGGAATTCTTAGCCTGGGATATCGAGGACTTGATGGCATGGGTACGATCGCCCGACGTCCATCATTCATCATCTCAATCAATCTAGGAACTGCTGGTACACCATCATCAGTGAGATTGCCTAATACTTCGGCTACACCACTTTTGACCAGAGGATCGGGGTCGTCCATC
Organism: uncultured Coleofasciculus sp.; assembly: GCA_964574085.1. Lineage (GTDB taxonomy): Bacteria > Cyanobacteriota > Cyanobacteriia > Cyanobacteriales > Coleofasciculaceae > Coleofasciculus. The sequence goes on along the minus strand of CAZNNK010000919.1, from coordinate 2,261 downwards.
GCTCGAAGCAATGCTGGAACAATATCTTGTTGGGTATCACTAAGTTGTTGAATAATTTCCCGACGTTTGCCAACATCGGCAGTACGCAGTTGTTCAACTAACTCGGCAACATGGATTGGTTTAGCACTCTCCCCTTCTCCCGGCATTGCTATCACGGTTGGAGACGAGCTATACTTTTCCTCCTGAGCTGCAACTAGGGTCGGGTCAGCCAAGAAACTCACAATTGTTAACAGGCTCAAAGCCACGCCTATTCGAGAACTCATAGTATTGCTCAACTTAGACTTTTGTCATAAAAGTATCACATCATAAATATATATCTTCGCAGACATTTGGCTGACGCGGTTGCCACCCTTTCCAATCCAACTGCGACATGCTCTCATGACAAATCTGCACCACACTCTCTGGCGTCAAGGGTCCAGCCGTGACAACATAGCCCTCATTTGGATCTACTAATACCGTATCCGCCCGCCGATTGATATTAATCAAGCTCTTGAGGTGAGGAATTAACATCAGACGGAGGGGATTTTTTCTCAAGTTACGAAAAGCCGCAACTGTATATTGCTCCATCTGTAAATGAGCTTTGATATAATGTTCAATCAGTTCAGCCGCGAAGAACGTGTTGGTGCGGAAAATTCGCTGTTGAAAGATCTGCGGAATGTAGGTTGGTGGGCAATGCCCACCCTACGGTATAGCGGGTGATTAATCCAAAGTCACCGTGAGGTAGCAAGCAAAATGAACCCTAACAAAAGCTATTAATATCCCAAGGTTAAAGCACCAGGACGTCGGGGGTCAGATGCACCGTTTAAGGTTTGATCAACTAACATAATACTTTGGGTACTTCCCATGGTATTGGTGACCGTAATCTGATGTCCTTTGTCCTCTAACAGACGCATGGTATCTCCATTTAATCCGGGTTCAATCATTAACTGATCCGGAAGCCATTGATGATGTACCCGAACGGCATTCGTTGCTTCAGCAATATTCATGTCATGATCAATTACATTTAAAATAATCTGCAACACCGTCGTGATAATCCGACTCCCCCCTGGACTTCCCGTCACCAGAAAAGGCTTCCCATCTTTTAAGACAATGGTTGGTGTCATGGAACTGAGCATTCGTTTTTCCGGTTCAATGGCGTTAAATTCTCCACCAATCAAGCCAAAGGCATTGGGAACTCCTGGCTTTGCGGAGAAGTCATCCATTTCATTGTTGAGCAGAATCCCTGTCCCCGGAACCGTTATTTTACTGCCATAACTAAAGTTTAGGGTATACGTATTCGCCACAGCATTTCCCTGATTATCTATAACTGAATAATGAGTGGTATTGTTGCTTTCAATAAACGGATTAGGATTACCAGGAGCGATTTCTTGACTCGGCGTTGCTTGATCTAAATTTATTTTGCGGCGTAGCTGTTCGGCATAGGATTTAGAGATTAACCCAGAAATCGGGACAGACACAAAATCAGTATCCCCTAAATATTTAGACCGATCCGCATACGCCAGTTTCATGCTTTCGGTGAGTAAATGAATCGTTTGGGCGGTATTTTGTCCCAATTCTTCCAGAGGAAATGCCTCTAAAATATTCAGCAATTGTACCAAATGAATTCCGCCAGAACTCGGTGGTGGCATGGAATAAATTTCATAGCCGCGATAAGTACCGCGAATCGGTTCTCGGATAACGGGTTGATACTCGGCTAAATCCGCCTTAGAAATCAAGCCATCATTGGCTTCCATCTCTGCCACAATTGCCTCTGCGATCGCACCCTGGTAAAATGCCTTTGATCCTTCCCTAGCAATCAATCTCAAACTCTGCGCTAAATCTCTTTGCACCAGAGTTTCACCAATCTGATAAGGTTCTCCTCCTGGTTTATAAAAGATTGCCATACTTGCAGGATAGGCTTGCATCCGTTCTTTCACAGCAACTAAGGAACGATGCACATATTCGGAAACGGGGAACCCATTTTCGGCTAATTCAATTGCAGGTTGTAACGCCCGTGCTAAAGAAATTGTTCCGTATTTTTCCAATGCCATAGTTAACCCAGCAACGGTTCCCGGAACACCAACAGCTAAATAACTATGGCGAGATTTTTCAGGATCAACGTCACCGGTTTCATCCAGAAACATATCACGAGTGGCGGCTTGGGGCGCTTTTTCCCGATAATCAATGGCAATGGTTTTATTTTCATCAGCTAAATGGACAAGCATAAATCCACCGCCACCAATATTTCCCGCACTGGGCAATGTAACCGCCATGGTAAATCC
>CAZNNK010000918.1:0-3038 GCA_964574085.1 uncultured Coleofasciculus sp. | reverse complement strand
GGGCAGTGATCAATACCCCTTGCCATTTAGAAATATGCTGCTTGAGCTTTTGCCACATTTAGGATGAGCAATCAAAATTAACATGAGTAGTCCCCTGATTGCTATGGCGAATCGTTCTCTATTCCTTACTGTAGCTCAACTCAAGCTGAGTCGCGGCTCAGGCAGTTTTACTTCAAAGGTGAATTAGTAACTATCTTCACTCCCTACTGTGTGCAATGCTAGATCGTTATTAGCGCGGTTGAGTCGATCCGCGATCGCTGCTCGCAGTTTCAGCGTGATCGATGGCGTAGCCAGCACCTCTTGGGCTTGTTCTCGGTAGATAGCACTGGTTACCGGATCAACTTGGTCAATGTTCTGTAAATTTGAAAATACTGTATCGGCAGAAATGGTCATCGGATTAAACCCTTCCATCACATATAATTACGATCTTGACTTAAGTCGCGAACGGATGGCAATAGTTGAATGATTAAAATAAAACAAAAATTATTCGACTCATCAGCTTCAACGGATGTATGGCAACGTTGCGTCAACTGGGCTTTTGATACTCCAACTCGGCAAATCGCGATCGCCTGTATCGGTGGCTATCAACGTTATCTCTCACCCCATAAAGGTTTCGCTTGCGCTTATCGACGACTTCATGGCGGAGATTCTTGCTCCCAATATGTCAAAAACCTTCTCACCCAACAGGGCGTTATCGCCACCCTCAACGCCTCACGCCAGCGCTTTCAAGCCTGTCGAGACGCTGATCAACGGATATTCAACCAATGAACAATCAACAATAAACAATCAACAATGATGAAATTTCCCTTGTCTCGTCAGAAACGGCAAACTATTCAATTTCTCGGTTTATTCTGCTGCTGTTGTCTCCTAATTATTAGTTGTGGCGGGCTGAATACCTCGACACCCACCGATAATTCTCCGAGTGCAGTCACTAGCATCAGTAGTCCTGAACGCATCGCTGTGGGTTCCGTCGCCAAACCCCGAACCCTTGACCCGGCTGATGCCTATGAAGTGGCGATTAGCGATATTATTACCAGCTTAGGCGATCGCCTCTATACCTACGAGGGAGATACAGATACGCTTATCCCGCAACTGGCAACAGAACTCCCCCAAGTCAGTGATGATGGGTTAACCTACACGATTCCTGTGCGTCAGGGCGTTACGTTCCATGATGGCACACCCTTTAACGCAGACGCCATGGCATTTTCCTTGAGGCGGTTTAGTGAAAACGGGGGTAAACCTTCCGCCCTACTTTCTAACATCATGGAATCTGTGGAAGCCACGGGGGAATACGAACTCACAATTAAGCTAAAAAACGCCTTTGCTCCCTTCCCTTACCTGTTAGCTTTTCCTGGATTAAGTGCGGTTTCGCCCCAAGCCTATGAAATTGGACAAGGCAAATTTAAACCCAATGAGTTTGTGGGAACGGGTCCCTATAAACTGGTTTCTTTTGAGCCAAATTTAGTCAAGGTGGATGTTTTTGAGGACTATTGGGGGGAAAAACCGCCGAATCAAGGAATTGACTTTCAGTTTCTCAGTAGTCCCGCTAACTTGTATAATTCCTTTACCACAGGTGCGGTTGATATTGCTTATCGTGACTTAGGTGCCGATCAAATTCTCAGCCTCAAAGAGGATGCTGAATCGAAAGGGTATCAGGTACTAGAAAAGCCCAGCAGTCGCCTAGACTATATGGTGCTAAATGTCAAGCAGAAACCCTTAGATCAGGTAGACGTCCGACAAGCGATCGCGGCGTTAGTGGATCGTCAGTTAATCATTGATCGCGTCTATCGGGGTCAAGCTGAACCCGCGTATAGTATTATTCCCGACACCTTTGCCACCAGTCAACCCGTATTTAAAGAACCGTATGGGGATGGTAATGTGGACAAGGCAAAAGAACTGTTAACCGAGGCAGGTTTTTCGGCTGAAAATCCGTTTGTATTGGAAATTTGGTACAGTTCCGATAGCCCTCAACGCCAACAAATTGTTACGCTTCTCAAAGAATATGCTGAGCAGAAAATGGATGGCTTGATGCAATTTCAACCGCAACCTGTTGAATCTGCTACCCTCTTTGGTAATATTTCCAAAGGCATTTATCCCAGCTATTTAGTCGCTTGGTTCCCAGATTTTGGCGATGCAGATAATTACATCAGTCCCTTTTTCAGTTGTACGAAAGGATCAGCCGAAACGGGATGTGAGGAAGGAGCGAGTCAAAGTCAAGGTTTCTTCTATTACAGTGAGAAAATGAACCAACTCATTGAGGCGCAACGAAAGGAACAAGATCCCCAGGCGCGACAAGAACTATTTGGGCAAATTCAAGCGCTAATTGCTCAAGATGTTCCCCTGGTTCCCTTATTGCAGAAAAAAGAATTTGCCTTTGCTCAAGACAGCTTGCAGAACGTGGAAATTAACCCAATTATTGGTGTATCCTTTTGGCAAGTTGATAAAAATGCTTAAGCCTGTCATCTTAGTATGAGGAGGGATAATCATCATGGAAGCGGAATATGACTTTAGTCAAGGAAAGCGGGGCGCTATTGACCCAACATCATTAGGCAAAACCCGCATCACAATCCGGCTAGATAATGAAATTCTCGCGTGGTTTCGTGAGCAAGTTCACAGTTCCACTGTGAAAGCTGAGAAATTAGCACCAGTGGTTAGAGGATGGAGGAACTACCACAGGTTCTGTAAAATGGATGGGTCTAGGCACTCCCTATACTTCACCGAGAAAAGAGCCTTTAAGGTATTCAACAAAGAAGCTAAGAAAGACCGCCACTCTAGCAAGAAATTGCTGAATAAAGCGTTTCCTAGTGTTCCATACTCCGGAAACAAATGGGTCAACGTTAAAGGCGAAAAATCACCCTATGACGGAGATCTAACCTATTGGAGTGAGCGTAATAGCAAGCTCTATAACGGTACTACCTCTAAAGCTCTCAAACGGCAAAACCATAAGTGTGGATACTGTGGGATGAAAATGACCAGTGAGGAAAAAGTACATCTACACCACGTAGACGGAAACCACGACAACTGGAAGAGTAAAAACC
>CAZNNK010000917.1:0-3041 GCA_964574085.1 uncultured Coleofasciculus sp. | reverse complement strand
GCACTACAAGGCTTTCGCCATTATTGACATTAAGGTTTAAATGCCGAACAGCTTAAAATCCGCCCCTAAAAAATAATTTACCCTTTCACACCACTCCCACTATCATTAGGTACAATATACCGCTGCATGAGGATAAAAAATAGTAAAACTGGGGCAATAGAAATAACTGAACCTGCGGCAATTAAACGCCAATCGAGGGAAAAGGTTCCAGCTAACCTAGCCACGCCTAAAGGTAAGGTATAATATTCGGGTCGATCAAGCACAATTAGGGGCCACAGAAAGTCACTCCACGATCCAATAAACACAAAGATAGCTAACGTGACTAACGCCGGACGAACGGCGGGAATCATTACATGCCACCACAATCCTAACTCCGAACAGCCATCAATACGGGCAGCTTCTTCAAGTTCTTTGGGAACCCCTTGAAAGGCTTGGCGTAATAAGAAAATACCAAAGGCTGAGGCTAAATTGGGGAAAATGATGCCTAAATAACTATTGCGTAAGCCAAGCTGCACCATCAAAATGTAGAGGGGAATCATCACAATTTGGAAGGGAATCATAATCGTGGAAACGATAATCGCGAAAAGGATATCGCGTCCCCGAAAATTCAGTCTGGCTAAGGGATAAGCCGCGAGGGAACAAAAGAGGAGATTTAAGGTAACGGTGAGAATAGCAACAATGCAGCTATTCCAGAGATATTGACCAAAGGGATTCGTTTTCCAGACTTCGATATAGTTCTCAATCGTCGGTTGACTAGGGAACAGTTGAGGTGGAAAGGCAAAAATATTCTCTGTCGATGACTTCAATGATGTGCTAATTAACCAGAAGAGGGGAAATAGCATCACCAACGCGATCGCACTCAAGAGAATATACGTCCAAATCCTTTGCCAAATCTGTTTTCCCGGCGTTTTACTCATCGCATTTTCTCGTTCTGTAGTGAGGGAACCTTAGCCCTCTAAACCATCATAGTTAACCCCGTTTCCGTACAAACCCCATTTAACGGTTGATCCCACCCATCGATAGGGAGTTGGGGCAAGAAGGCAAAATCAAAGATAATTCCTAGGGTAGGCTTAGATATCCATTCCGCCGAACTCAACAGGCGATCGTAAAATCCACCCCCATAGCCTAAACGATAGCCTCGGCGATCGCACGCCACCGCCGGAACTAAGATTAAATCCACGTCATCAGGCTCTAAGGTGGGGGAATTGGCATGGGGTTCAAAAATGCCATAAGCCCCGGTTTGTAGGGCTTCTCCGTGCTTCCAGCTATGCCAGAGGAGAGATTTGCCGACACATCGAGGGAATCCCCAACAATGTTGGGTATCGGTAAACAGGGGATTGAGATCGGGTTCTTGACGAAAACTAAAATAAGCTAGGATTGTTTTTGCTTGAGTGAATAGGGGTGACGACTGAAGCTGGGTACAGACGCGATCGCTCTTTTCTCGCCAGTCTTCCGTTGTCATGGCTTGTCGCTGTTTTAGGAGTCGCCGACGTAACACTGATTTCACGGATTTATTGGAAAGATAGGGGTAGGGGGTGAGAGGTTAGTGACACTGATTACACGGATAGGTTAGTTCTCTATCCACAAAGGATGATTACGATTTTAACGGAGATTAGCCTATTGACTGTACGCTTGCCAAGCTAATTCTAGGGTTGCTATTTCACTCCACAAATCATTGGTATTTCGCAATGCTAATAGTCGTGAGGCGCATTCACCCCGATTTATAATACTGCATGCCCAGGTTACCAGATTTTCAAAGTTTACCGCTTGTCCTGTGGGGTAACTCCAGCGGGTGCCAAGTTTAGCGATTTCCCCATTGGGATAGTACCAGCGAGAGGCGATTTTTGCGGTTTGTCCGTTGGGATAGTTCCAAATTGCGCCAAATTTCGCCGTTTGTCCGTTGGGATACTGCCAATTATCACCAATTTTTGCCCGTTGTCCATTCGGGTATTCAATAATTGCCCGTCCCCAGGTATCGGCTAATCCACAGGCGAATTGTTGCTGACTCTCGACTAATCGCACCAGATTGTTGGTTCCGTCAGATAGTCGCGCCAATCGCGTCATGATGGTGAGATCCAGACATTCCTGGGTGGCGGTTGGCGGTGGAATGGTTTCTACTGCTGAGGGTTGGGCGGTATCACAGTATTGCGCTTCTAGAGTAGCCAGGTTTTCGTCGTCTAATCCTTGTTGTATCGCGAGGCGGCGTACCTGGCGAATTTGACGGCATTGAGTAGGCGTGGCTTCAGCGCGATCGCTGCTTATGCCAAGCACCAATAGGGGCAATAGTGATAGTACCACCTGAATCGCCTGTTTCATAGAGACAAATAATCCTTATCTTCGATAATCCCCATATCTAAATTATTGTAAGGGATAAGGGGTCAAACCCCTCATTGGTGGAGAAAAGTCTTCTCGAAGTTTATCGGTAAGTGTCACCGGGAAATGGCTGCTGAGAACGATGATAATCTCTGTTGTCCTGATCTATCCCTAAAATCTAAGCATGATTAGGATTTTCAGATTTATCGAAGTGGCTGTTAGGCGAGGATTCTCATAATTTTATCCACTCATCCTCCGTACATACACGGATTTTAGTTCCGTCAGGCTAAATTAATTCCCGTAATTTGCCCGATTTGTTAAGGCGGTAGGTCTAAATAAGATTGAATTGTCAATCAAACACATCCTTTGGAGAACTCAATCCAATGATTAGTAAGACCCTAATCGCTTCTGCTGTAATTCTTTGCGGTACTGTTGGTTTTTCTGCTGCTGCCAAAGCTCAAACAGCTACAACTACAGTTGATATGAGTGGAAATGTGGCAGAATCTTGTACATTCGGTACTGTAGCACCTGGTACTTTAACCTTAAATGGCGACGGAACTGCCCTAGAAACGACAGACACTGGTTCTGTTCCCGTTACTTGCAATACTACGACTGCAACTTTAACAGTAAATGGTGTTACAGATACGAATGCATTCGATGGTTATGACTCTAACAATGTAAATGTCACCTTTTCAGTTACTGGTGGAGGTACAAATTTGACCCAGTAT
>CAZNNK010000916.1:0-3060 GCA_964574085.1 uncultured Coleofasciculus sp. | reverse complement strand
CTATAATCCCTATCAGGGATTGAAACAGGAATTAGCTATTACTTACTAATTCAGGACATCGCTTCGCTTGGTGGTCATAGGCAATAGGCAACAGGCAACACATCGGCTAAGGGATAAAGGAAGTTTCTGTCGTCGGATTGGGCATTAGCCAACTTCGTTAACGAGTTGCAAAATACTTTTGTATAAGGATTCTGCAACCCAAAATCCAGCCTCATTGACCAACGCATTCAACAAGGGTTTTACCTCAGCAATCAAGCTTTGGCTTTTCGCTTCGACCAAAATTCCCAAAATTCCTACATATCTGAGGTTCAGCCTAGTTGCGATTAGCCGACCCCGACGTTCATCAATTAAAACTTGATCGGCTTGAATCTCGACGGCTAAGGCGATCGCTTCTGCTTCTCCGATATCAAGTTCGCTGCTGAGGGCTTCGACCAAAGTGCGATCGCGAACAGCACAAGTTTGAATCCAGTCAAAGGTTTGTACTTCGGTTGCCCCAGCTACGGGAAAATTGGGATCAGTGAGTTCTTGATAAACGGCTTCGGGAATTAGAACTGTTCCGTAAAGCTGATGAAGGAGATGGAGATGATTGATTGCAGCGAGATTGTTGATAGGGGATGTGTCGCTGACAATAATCACAACCTATTCATCTCCTGCAGGGTTTGAATGTCCTGTTCAAGATCCTCTATCCCGTAATGAACCGGGATTTGGCGGCTAGCCAGTAGATGCTGAAAGGCGACACGGTGCATCCCGGCAAATCGGCTAGCTTGAGCAAGAGTAAGCTTTTCCCGCTCAAAGAGCATGACAGCAATCTCTTGACGCATTTCAGCTTCACTCATGCGAGTTATGGTTAAAATTTCGTCAGGGATGACAACGCTCATAGTTTAATTCCTCAAGACTTTTCCTATTGTAGGTTTCTGAGTCAGCGGGTGTTTTTGTCCTGTCTTGTTGATCATGGGTGAGAAAGCCGGACATGATATGACACAACTAAACTAATGGATTGGAGTTGTCGATTTTATGGGCGCACGCCATGCGCCCCTAAGGTTTCCGGACATAAACGTAACTTTTGCGTTGCGATCGCGTCTGGGGTCTGCATCCGGTGAGTAAGCTAGATTAGGATGGATGGCACTGAAAATTGGCATGGCGCGATCGCTCAAACTTTGATTGAAACTCCAGCTCAATTTATCGAATGGAGACCAAAACCCCTCGGAATTCCCCTGAATCCCTATCAGGGATTGAAACAGGGAGCATATTCTAACTTTGCGATCGCACTACCCTCGGAATTCCCCTGAATCCCTATCAGGGATTGAAACTAAACTGAAGTTTACAACAACATCTAGTTCTAACCTCGGAATTCCCCTGAATCCCTATCAGGGATTGAAACATTTGTGAGTGGCGAAGCTACCTACTTGGTTAACTCTCGGAATTCCCCTAAATCCCTATCAGGGATTGAAACTTGATGCGCCAGAAAGTGGGCTTGGAAACCAAGCCCCTACAAGCCCCTACGTGAGGAATTCCCCCGAATCCCGATAAGGCGATAAACCTGCACAATTGGCTCTAGCGGGATATAATAAAGAGTTCGAGATAAATGCTTTAGCCCAGAAATAGGAGTCTACCTGCCCGTGGTTGTACAAGTCGCCAATAGCATCTACGAAACCCAAACCACTGAAATTGCCAAACAGCTTCTTGACGCCACACGGCAAAAACGCTCCTTTTTTGCCCAAATGCGCGATCAGATGCGCTGGGATGATAAACTCCTAGCTTGGGCGATGAGTAATCCGGGTTTGCGGGTGCAGCTTTTTCGCTTCATTGATGCCTTACCCGCCCTCCAGAGTAAGACTGAAATTGCTCGTCATTTACAAGACTATTTAGGGGATGAGTCGGTGGAACTTCCCGCCGCCCTGAAAAATTTACTCAATTTTGCGAATCCTGACTCGATGCCGGGACAATTAGCAGCGTCAACAGTATCTACGGCGGTGGAAACCCTAGCGAATAAGTATATCGCTGGGGCAACGATTAAGCAGGCAATTAAGACGATTGAACGCCTGCGGAAAGATAAGATGGCATTTACTCTAGATTTACTAGGGGAAGCCGTGATTACCGAAGCCGAAGCCCAGTCGTATCTGGAACGCTATCTGGATTTGATGGAACAGTTGACTCAGGAAGCGAAAAGTTGGTCAACAGTACCGCCAATTGACCAGGCTGATGGGGAAGATTTACCGCAAGTTCAAGTCTCGGTCAAGTTAACCGCATTCTATTCCCAATTTGACCCCCTAGATCCAGAAGGTAGCAAAAAACGAGTGTGCGATCGCATCCGGATTCTGTTACGTCGTGCCCAGGAATTGGGGGCGGCGGTTCATTTTGATATGGAACAGTATGTCTATAAGGACATGACTCTGGGTATACTCAAAGAGTTGTTGATGGAAGATGAATTCCGCGATCGCACGGATTTAGGCATTACCCTGCAAGCCTATCTACGAGACAGTAAAGGGGATTTAAAAGATATTATCACCTGGGCAAAAGAACGGGGCAATCCCCTCACCGTGCGTCTGGTAAAAGGGGCATATTGGGATCAGGAAACAATTAAATCCTTACAAAACCATTGGCAACAACCCGTATATAACCAAAAAAGCGCCACCGATGCCAATTTCGAGGAGATGACCCAGCTATTGCTAGAAAATCACCAGTATCTCTATGCTGCCATCGGATCACATAACGTGCGATCGCAAGCCAAAGCCATCGCGATTGCGGAACAGTTAAATATTCCCCGTCGCCGCTTCGAGATGCAAGTTCTCTATGGAATGGGGGATCAACTGGCAAAAGCCTTAGTGCAACGGGGACATCGGGTGCGGGTTTATGCGCCGTATGGGGAACTGTTACCAGGAATGGCATATCTGATTCGCCGCTTACTGGAAAATACCGCCAATAGTTCCTTCCTGCGCCAAAGTTTAGAAGAACGCCCGGTTGAGGAATTAATCGCCCCGCCTGTAGTGGATGAGGAACCTGATAATCGGGAAGCAGGGGGAGTTAACTCAACACTTAGTCAGGGCGGGTTTTGTAGAA
>CAZNNK010000915.1:0-3071 GCA_964574085.1 uncultured Coleofasciculus sp. | reverse complement strand
GCGTGACCAACCTAAAATAGGGCTTTGTTTGTAGTGAGAACTTTAGTTCTCTAACGTCTAGCTGGACAGGGCTAAAGCCCTCACTACGAACCCAATCTATTGCACCAAATTAGCTGGGTCAAGCCACTACTGGCGTGGCACACCTTATTTGGTGGATGTCTGTTCATATAGAGAGACGTTAGTCAAATCTTACCAGAACCTAAACCCTGCTGCCATGGAAAAACTACTTGGAATTCCGGAAACCCTACATAACTTCCTCGGTCAAGTAGGTAAAAACTCTCTATATCACTATTACGCATGGAACTTTCAATGGCATGAACCGCCCCGGAAACTGTTTATGTTGAGTCACATGCGCTCAGGTTCTTCACTGCTGACTCATATCCTGAATACGAATCCGGAAATATTGGGTTTTGGGGAAACCTGTACTCGATATGCTTCAGCGAATGATTTTTATCAACTTATGGCTGAAGTGCATTGGACACTGCGTCAGTTTCGGTGTTCGGAAAAGTATATCTTAGATAAACTGCTTCACGATTATCTTCTCCTGAATGAACAACTGTTGACATCCGAGCAACTTTACCTAATTTTCTTAATCAGAGAACCTCAAGGTAGCCTCGCCAGCCTGCTTAAACTCTTTCCCCATCGGACTGAAGACTTTGCCTTAAAGTACTATACCAGTCGTTTATCGACGTTAGAACACTATGCTCAGCTAGTAAACGACAAACAACGCAGCTTACTTCTGACCTACAGCCAACTTTGTAATCAAAGTGAGTTAGCTTTTTCTACCCTACAAGATTTTCTTACGGTACAGCACCCCTTTTCCCAGGAATATGAATTATTGAGAACGACAGGACGTAAGTTTGTCGGTGATCCCTCACCAAATATACAAGCGGGCAAAATCCTCAAAAAGACAAAATCATCTGCCACTCCAATCCAGCCCGACTTACTAGAAAAAGGGATGAACGCATTCAATCAATGCTACGCTAAGCTATCTAAGTATTGTGTTTCTCTTGAAGCTGAATAATGGACAAAAGCCATACCAATACCAAGGGAGCATATCACCTTTGTAGGTTGGGTTGAGGAACGAAACCCAACGAGAGCAAACTAACTTGGATATTTTGTGCAAACTTGACATGCTTCCAATACTAAGTTGCTCTCAAAGAGGTAATCTGTCATATATTACACCAAATCCGGCGCAAGTTTGTGTAGCTGCGACTTCGTCCTCGCCAGGGCAAAAAAGGGTTCCAAAGGCGGATTTGGTATTATAACCTAGTGGCGTGGCACACCTTAGCAAGATGAATTAGATTCGGCTTGTAGCAAGGTAACCTTAACCCCAGATTCTGTTGGGTTTCCTGGCGTCAACCCAACCTACAATCTATACCACCATTTTCACGAGTCCGCGTAGGCGGACTTGGTTTGTGTAGCAGCGATTTCAATCGCCTCCTTAAAAGAGGGTTTCTGTCATCGAATTGGGCATTATAACGCAAGTTGGCATCAAAAATTGATTCAATAATACAATTCCTCAATGCGCCATATTTATCACAATCTCAGAAAAGCTTTCTGCCCATCGCTGCCAATTCAAACGATTATCATATTCCTGGCGGGAGGAGTGAACCAACTGATTGTAGCGGGTTGAATCGGAAACAATTTCTGCGATTAACTTAGCATACTCTTCCCCCGATGCCGAAAGCGGTAACATATAACCATTTTTGCCATTTTCAACAATTGTCGGTATTCCACCCACATCAGTGGTAAGTATGGGTAAACCATAGGCGCTGGCTTCACAAACGACGATAGGTGAACAATCTGCCCGCGTCGGAAAGATGAAGAAATGGGACGTCAAAAAGAGTTGCTCAAGTTGCTGACGCTGCTGAGGTTCATTTTTATTTAAATAAGGAATAACCTGCAACTTATCATGAGTCATATCCTCTGGCGAAGTCGTTCCCACAACCACCAACTCAGCATCAACTCCCATCTGGCACAAATGGCTAAGAGTTTGGAACGCAATCTCCCCTCCTTTTCTGTACCAATCCTTACCCACGAATAACAAGCGACAGGGCGAAGCAAGTTTCCTGGATAAGGCATCACTCGCCGTCGGCGGGTCTTCTAAATTTGCCCCAAAGGGAATAATCTTAATCTTAGCAGGATCTGCCTGATAATCCTCAATCGCTGAATTCGCTGCCCATTCTGAGGAATAAATCAATTGACGTGCCTTTGATATGGCAGTTGCCTCTTGTCTATCTCTCCATTCAATTTCTTGAGGTTCAAAATTTACTTCATAGTCTTGATTGAATAATTTAAAGGTCGTATCTGACAGATAAATAATAGGAAGATCCGTTGAAAAAAAACTCAATTCCTCTGAAGCGGCTGGCGCAAATATAATATCACAGGGGGTTTTCCGGAGCTGTTGTTGTACCTGCTCGACAAATTTTTTATACTTAGCTTGATAACGTGGAGAACCTATTTTGGGTTTTTCAGTATGAGTCAATTTGCGTATACGCTTCTGTACCTTCTCCCAGAAGGAAGGGGGGCTAGGATTCCCGAGATCAACAATTTGCATCTCTTTTCTAGCTGCCAAGGCTTGCCTCATATAGTAAAGGGTGCCAGAAAAAACTCGTCTATCTTTGTAATTGATAAAACAGAAAAACCCAACTCGTGGTTCTTGCATGATAAGTTACCCTCTTTGGCTAGGGCGATTAAAATCGCGACTACACAAACCCAGTCCACCGACGCGGACTGGTTGATAGCGGGAGTGGCTAACCCGGATTTGATATAATATGTTCTTCCAGTCCAGACCTATAGTACCCTATACATTACTAAATTAATTAGACGATGGATGTTGATCGGAAATCTGCCTGATCCGACGACTCGGCAGGACTCGCCTTTGCCGTTTCGGTTCCGTCACTTGCATTACCACCCCTGCGATTCCCCCACTAGCGAGGGGAAAGACTGGGTTAAACATAGAATTGGTAAGATTGTCATTCATATACAGGGTTACAGTTAAAGCCACAGCAATAGCGGGTGCTACTTTGGGGTTAAACCAGTACTGAGCCGGATAACGCCTGCATAAA
>CAZNNK010000914.1:0-3076 GCA_964574085.1 uncultured Coleofasciculus sp. | reverse complement strand
CTGGCAGAATTAACCCCCCAACAACGGGAAGTCTTAGCACTGCGTTTTGGCTTAGAAGATGGGAATGAACTCTCTCTGGCATAAGTCGGACAGAGACTCAATCTCAGTCGCGAACGAGTACGCCAGCTAGAACATCAAGCCCTAGCCCAACTCAGACGACGCCATGCCACTGTGCGGGAATACATCGCCAGTTAGTTTGTTTGTCGTTGCGCTTTAGCGCCCTAAACGTTGGCATCCCCTACGACAACTTTAGCCAAGAACTCAAGTTCTGGCTCAAAGCCTAAACCCGTTAAAACGGGTTCAAAGACGGTTTCCGAACGTTCAAGTTGGCGACATTCCAGGAAAGTGGTAGCACAATTCGCTACCACTTTTTTTTGTAAAAAAATATTAATTTCTTAAGGAATCCCCAGACTAGCGATTGAAGCTGCTGAAAATACTATGTCCGTAGAAAAACCTTCTACTGAATAAGTTCACTTTCATTCCTTCGAGGGAATCGCCACTTAAGCATCGTCCCTTATTGTTTAACTAGAGACAGATGAATACGTCAATCCAATTACAAACCCACGCAATTTTGCCCACACAAGCTGTGACGGTTGAAAAACCGGATAAAGCCAGGGCAAACCTGATACAGGTTCACGGTTAGATAGAAAGTAAGGATGCCTGTTAACGTCTACTTTAGCGTAAATCTACTTTAACAAATTAGGGCGGCTACCAACTGTGTGCTAGGATTCCAAATTTTTTAAGGGTGTTTCGATATTATTTTAAAGGAGGTAACCACGGTGATTAGCCGATTCATTGAGTTTTTTCAGTCCCCACGTCAACCGTCTTTCCCTTGGCGTTTACCCTTAACCGGGTTACTACTCACGGTAGGACTAACAATGAATGTCTCTAGTAGACCCATCGCCGTCGCTCAACAACTCAAGCAAGCCGTGGACTCTACAGTAGAAACAAATCCATCTACTGTATCCGCTTCAGCCACGTCCATCCCAGATGGCACTTACCTCTACGGTCAATCATCTCAACCGAATCAAATTGGTCAAGAATATATTGTATTTCAAGCCAATGAAGGAAAGCTAGTTGGGGCACTTTACTTACCTCACTCTGAATTTAGCTGTTTTCATGGCACCCTAGAATCTAAACAGATGAATCTCCGAGTTGTCAACCCCTACGATCAAACCGCTTTAGCTCATAGGATAGAGAATCAGCAACCAACCTCGGTGGCGGCGACGGGGAGTCAGCTAAATTTAGACCGCACTTACGAATCCTTAACCTATCCCTACACCGTTAAGCTTGATCAGTATCAACCTGTGGGTCAACTGAGTGAGAATGATCAGCGGATGTTGAATATCTGTCGGGAAAACTTGCTCTAACAAAGGACAAATGACAAATGACGACAATCTTAACACGAATGGCACTGAAATAAGCATCAGGAAATCGCCGAAACTAATATACCGTAGGGTGGGCATTGCCCACCAGCATACCAGTCAGTGGCATTTATCTTAACACCCTACCTCTAATCCCTCTGGCGGTTGGGAATATAAGGCTTGTTCCTCTGTGGCTGTGGTTGAGTTCGTCAATTGTTCGATTTGAGTCAATAAGGTTTGCGCTTCTAGATCACCATTGTCGGTTCGGTGTTTGAGGTAGAGCTTTAGTTCATTGACTAGGGCAGTGGGGATGTTCATAGTTCACCAACTCAGATGAAAACGCTATATCCCATTTTGGACGATGAATGACAATTAGAGGTTGATGTACCACGCCACTACATTAATGCAGCAAGCCCGATTTATATCAAGTCCGGTGAATTGCCCATAATAGCAATGCTGTAACCGCAAGGGTTTCGGTTTATTAAGGGTGATTGGTCTGGACATCATATTAGAGGCAGGGCGGGTTTTGAACTCACCTGATCATCAATCGCCAGACGAAAGCCCCTAAACCTGCCCTGGGCGAATAGGCTTATGTCATTGGTTATTTGTAAGAGTTTGATGAACCTGGTTTTGAGGTTAGTCAGGGCGGGTTTTGCTGCAAACGTTATTGGTAAGATTCAAGATTGAGTGGCTAAATCCGCCCCTACAATTGACAGACGTTCCGCCAGACTGTCTCTATCGGAGCGTCACGCGATCGCGTCCCTGTCGTTTCGACTCAAACAAAGCTTCGTCAGCCACCTGCACTAGATTTGATTGATCACTCTCTGGATGGGGAATCATTGAAGCGACACCCAAACTCAGAGTAATAATTGATGAATAGCCGCACATCCGATAGGGATCATGGGAAATATTTAAGGCTTTGACCCGTTCTCGAATTTGCTCAGCTAATTGCACCGCTTGTTCCCCCTCCATTCTCGGCACGATTATGGCAAATTCTTCCCCACCAAAACGGGCAACTAAAGCCTCTGGATGCTTGACGCACTCCCGAATCGCTTGGGCGATTTGCTGTAAACAAAAGTCTCCCGTCAGATGACCAAAGGCATCGTTAAACAGCTTGAAAAAATCAATATCCGCTAAAATCAGTGCCAGAGGAACCTCTTGTTCAGCTAATCTCTGCCATTCTTGAGCGAGGTGATCATCAAAGTTGCGCCGATTCGCCAGCCTGGTTAAGTCATCAATTTTTGATAAATATTTTAACTGTTGATTCTCTTGCTCTAACTGTCCGACACGCGGATCAGGGGGTGATTCTAGAGAGAGTTGTTCACTCAAATAACGCCGATATAACTCGCAGCGAATTGTTGCCTGATTTCCCCGGAGTGTAATCAGCCCCATACTCTCTAATTTATACGCCGCGATCGCATCTAAACGCACAGTCTCTGTTGCCATAACCACCTGTTGCAACGCCGCAACTAACTCCGGATTCTTTTCCACCGTGGCGAATTGACGCCGCAAATGATGACTATAGACTCCTGCCAGGGTTGGTGCTTCTTCTAGTAACTGCGGTAAGCTGAGATTAGCGTAACGCAGATTATAAAGTGCCAGTTGAATTAGATAAGGATGTCCTCCCACCATTGCCATTAAGTCGGCGATTTGAGATTCATCCATCTCATCGAGTTGATAACGACGGGCTAACTCCTGCACTTGCTCTAAGG
>CAZNNK010000913.1:0-3083 GCA_964574085.1 uncultured Coleofasciculus sp. | reverse complement strand
TCTGCGATCTTATGAAGGGGTGCTATTACCTTTGATGCCGTTAGGCGTTGAGCACCATCTACGTTTTGCACTTAGAAAATGGCGCAATTATCGTGCTATTACCTTTGATGCCGTTAGGCGTTGAGCACGGCTTTGAGCAGTACCTCTATTTCGCAAACCTGATCAGTGCTATTACCTTTGATGCCGTTAGGCGTTGAGCACTAAGTTCGCCATCTAATCTATCCTTGGGCATGCCGAGTGCGATTACCTTTGATGCCGTTAGGCGTTGAGCACTACTGTTCCATTCGGGTGAATGGATCTGGCGTAGAAGTGCGATTACCTTTGATGCCGTTAGGCGTTGAGCACTGATGAGGTGAAAGAGGTTAATAAGGGAGTTCAAATTGTGCGATTACCTTTGATGCCGTTAGGCGTTGAGCACTTGATAGTGGTTTTTCCCTTGAAAGTACACCAATATGTGCGATTACCTTTGATGCCGTTAGGCGTTGAGCACATATTCACCATAGTAGGGATGAACATCGGGATGAAAGGTGTGCGATTACCTTTGATGCCGTTAGGCGTTGAGCACATACGAGAGTTGAACTAAGAGAAGTCCGAGAAGAAGTGCGATTACCTTTGATGCCGTTAGGCGTTGAGCACACTTGAGATGGTGGTACAAACGTATCCAAAAGATAGTGCGATTACCTTTGATGCCGTTAGGCGTTGAGCACTAACGGGCGCAATTAACCAGGCGCTAGGGCAAAAAGAAGGTGCGATTACCTTTGATGCCGTTAGGCGTTGAGCACGGACTGGCTTAGGGCTTTCTTGGCGGCGGTTTCCTGGTGCGATTACCTTTGATGCCGTTAGGCGTTGAACACTGATAACTGTTTACTGGTAACTGATTACTGAAAAAAGTGCAATTACCTCAGATGCCAATCGGCGTGTTCAACTCTAACCAAAGGTATCTTTTATGCAAACACTTGATTCGACCCAAGACACGATTCGTGTGTCTGCCCTCCATGCCCTCGCCTATTGTCCGCGCCTATTCTACCTAGAAGAAGTCGAAGAACTCTACACCCAAGACGCCGCCGTTTTTGCAGGGCGCCGACTCCATGTCGAACTGGAAAAACAAGAGGATGAAGACTGGGAAGACTTATTCCTAGAAAGCCCAGAACTCGGATTACGCGGTCGAGTGGACGCCCTCCGCACCCGCGATGGACAAACCATTCCCTACGAACATAAACGCGGACGCTGTTACCGAGACGAGAACAATCAACCCCAAGCCTGGGACAGTGATAAACTGCAAATTCTCGCCTACGCTTACCTGATTGAATCGGCTTTGGGTATCCCAATTTCAGAAGGACGAATTCGTTACCACGCCGATAACGTCTTAGTTCATGTTCCCCTAGATGATCTCGGACGCGCCACGGTGCGAGATGCTATCCAACAAGCGCGAATTCTGCGACAATCCAGTCATCGTCCCCCCGTCACCGACAACGAGAGGATGTGTGTCCGTTGTTCCCTCTCCCCCGTCTGTTTACCCGAAGAAGCCCGACTCGCCCATAATCGGGAATGGCAACCGATGCGCCTCTTTCCCCCGGATGATGAACGCCAGGTGATTCATGTCTTGGAACCCGGAACAGCCGTTGGGCGTACCGGGGAACAACTGAAACTCAGCCGCCGGGGTCAACCTGTGGAAACGGTTCCCGTGCGTCAGGTGGGACAACTCGTCCTCCATAGTTTCTCCCAAATCTCCACCCAAGCGCTGCACTTTTGTGTGACTCAAGGAATTGGTGTGCATTTTATTTCTGGGGGTGGACGTTATATCGGTAGTTTTGATACCCGACAAGGCAGTATTCAGCGGCGCATCCATCAATATCAAGCCTTGAGTCAGCCGGATACTTGTCTGGAATTAGCCCGAAAATTAGTCACCTGTCGCGGTCAAGGACAGCGCAAATTCCTGATGCGGGGAAAGCGTGGCAGTCAGGGAAAATCGGCTAAACTAAAACGTGCGATCGCGCAGATGAAAGCGGTACTAAAAAATGTCTCCTCTGCCTCGTCTCGTGAATCGTTATTGGGATTGGAAGGGAATTTAGCCGCGTCCTATTTTGCCGCGTTACCCTGTTTAATTGCCGCCACAGTTCCGCCTGAATTACGCTTTGACCATCGCAATCGCCGCCCCCCCAAAGACCGATTTAATGCTTTGTTGAGTTTTGGCTATGCCTTATTAATTAAGGATGTGATGAATGCCATCCTCACCGTGGGACTAGAACCCGCATTGGGATTTTACCACCAACCTCGTTCTCAAGCTTCACCTTTGGCACTGGATTTGATGGAAATTTTCCGAGTTCCGTTGGTGGATATGATAGTTATGGCTTCGATTAATAAAGGTCAGTGGGATGTACAAGCTGACTTTGACGTGCGGGGAGTACAGGTGTGGTTAAGTGATACGGGACGACGAAAGTTCGTGGGTTTATATGAACGCCGGAAACAGGAAACCTGGAAGCATCCTGTTACGGGTTATTCTCTCACCTATCGCCGTTTGTTGGAACTTGAAGTCCGTTTGCTGGAAAAAGAATGGTTCGGTGAAGGTGGTTTATTTGGTCAATTAATAGTGCGTTGAGGTGGGATATGGGTGAACAAAAAAACTGGTACTTAATTTGTTACGATATCCGCTGTCCCAAGCGCTGGCGCAAGGCGTATAAGTTACTTCAGGGATACGGTGAGCGGATTCAATACTCTATTTTCCGCTGTTTTTTGACCTTGCGGGGACGGGAAAAGTTGCGATGGGAGTTGGAGAGGGTATTAAAGGCGGAGGATAGTTTATTGCTAATTCGCCTTTCCGATCAATGTGTGAGTGGACTTCGCGCTTATAATCGTCCTGAGGCTTGGTCTGAGGTTCAAGCGGGATATCGGATTGTTTGATGCAACACTTAAGATTACCTCTGATGCCATTAGGTGTTGATTGATCATGTTTTAACCTCTCTCCTACAAGGAGAGAGTGCTTTTCTACTCTTGGAAATGGTGTATCACATTGAGTCTGAAAACGCTGTAGCAGCGAGCAAGATGTTAGCAGCGAGCAAGATGTTAGCAGCGAGCAAGATGTT
>CAZNNK010000912.1:0-3087 GCA_964574085.1 uncultured Coleofasciculus sp. | reverse complement strand
GTTATTCCTTGCCATAATGATGATAATCCAGTCCCTCCGGTGGTTAAAATACCCCCACTCAAACTGCGACTGATATCTCCACCGGGAGCAACAATATCCAACCCTTTGCCATAATTACTATAGGAACTACGCTCACCTTGTATATTCGTCGCCCCGACAGAAATAACTTGGGGAATAGCCGCTGGAAAACTAATTCCAGACCGATTTTCATTTCCGGCTGAAGCGACAATTACCAGTTTAGGATTTGCCTCTAAAACCGTTAAAATCTGTTCCGTTAATTCTTGATGAGGCATCAATCCTCCTAAACTCAAATTAATCACATCAACATCCCGTGCGGCGGCGTAACCAATCGCTTCAATTAACGATACGGAATCTATTTCACCATTTAATCCAAAGACGCGAATCGGTAAAATTTTTGCCTGGGGCGCAACTCCAACAATTCCGCTTTTATCTGGAGAATGCGCCGCAACCACACCAGACACCCAGGTTCCATGAAATTCAGATGTTATCTTACTGCGAAAGTATTGTTTAATTAAATTACCCCTTTCACAAGCAGAAGTATCAGGATTTTTCTGAGCTAATAGTAAAGCTATATTTTTATACTCTTCCACCATTTCCTGACAAGATAGCTCAAAGGTATGGCGAAAATGGGGCTGAATAATATCCCGTTCCTTCCGACTCAATCGAGTATCGGGATCGCCTTGTCCAGAACTGGAAAAATCCCAACCCTTGACCTCACCAGGGAGTTTGTCGGGATAATGATCTGTGGTATAAATAGTGTTGGCTAAATCCTTGTGATCCCACTGAATTAAGCTGTCAATCACCGCAACCACAACCCCATCCCCACCCTGGCTAGCTTGCCAAGACGCGATCGCGCCAATATCGGTGCGGGGTAAAAATTCCCCTCGTTGCGGTGTACTATCGAGATGCCACAGTAGCGGTAATAAGGCGGTTGAAAAGGGAGTATCTTTGGGCTTAGGTAAACGAGCAAGGCGTTGTTGCAGCACTCGCTCCGGATCAAGGATTTCTTGGCTAGAATTGATCAGGTTGGTTTGGGGAACAAAGTTATCCGAAATGGCTTGAATAAAATTCGGTGTCGCCGACTGAATCCCACTGACTTGATTGAGTTGATTAGCAACGGTGATTATTTCTGTCCCTGATGCCGATTTTGAGCGGGCGACATAGCGATTTTGACTGAAGCGGAGAGGACGAATGATCTCTAAGTTTTTCTCCTTTAATACTTGTTGCTTCTGGGCTTCAGATGTTCCGGGTGCAAAACTAATGATAATTTCATTAGGTAACACAATCAACTTTTCATTCTCCCTATCCTCAGATTCTCCTTGGTTGAGAACGGGTAGGGTTTCCTCAACATAAGGCTGTTGTTGAATCTGATTGGTTAACAACCGGGTAGAGGTTCGCGCCCCAGCCGGAAGCCGAACCAACGCGAACTGATTACCGAGAGGGTCAACTTGTAAGTTTGTATTCGATTGTAATGTCGAACCTCGCCCTTGGATTCTCCTTGTGGTTAAATCGTCTTGGAGTTGCAAATATAGGGGTTTATTCCCTCGCGGCTGAATAGCTTTGAAACGAACCGCCAGTACATCGTTACGTAGATTTAGGGGAATTTGTTTGCCATAGAATGAGTAGGATAGTGTTTCAGTCGGTTGGGCTTGAGCTAGAGACGGTTGAGGGCGTGAACCTAGATTGTCAAGGCTCCACAAACAGGCTGTGATTAAAATGGCAGATACAAATCGCTTCATCTTGAGTATCCTTGTAGACGCTACGATGTATCTCTACTTCTGGAGTAGAGAAGCTTATGCAAATCAGAGAGTATAATTATAAGTTGTAGGGTGCGTTAGGCGCATTTGAGGATTAACGTATATTATTTCACCACATAAGAGCGCCGTAACGCACCATGTTTATGCAAAGATACTGGCAACTTTAACACATTGGCTAATCATGCCTCATACCATTAAATTTATCGTGCTGTGGGATATTGTCCTGATTCCCCTATTCTATAATAGTAGTAACTAAGCTAGGGTGCGCGATGAGCAGGGTAGTGCTACCAGCCCCTGTTATGTATCAGCGCCAGAACCACTGAGAACTGAAGCTGAAACCTGACGATTCAGAAAACCAGATCAGACGCTATAGTTTCTCGGTCAAATCCGGCGCTGTTGGCGTGATTAAGGGTTACGTTTTAACTCTTCACGTCGCTCAAGGACATGGTTTGAACAATAAGGATAATTGACAATGAAACAACTCTCCAGTAAATCCTGGATAATTGGCGCGATCGCGGCTGGATTCATGAGTACCTTGACACCATCGGTGCAAGCCCAGGATATCTTTGATAATCGGGCGATTCAATTCTCAGAGGATACGATTGTGGAATTTGAATTCCTGCAATCTCATGGCTCATACCAAGCCGCGTTTGGTGTACGGAATGAAACAACGGGGGAAGAAACAATTCTGTTCCAGGAAGTCAAACCCTATGATGCGTTTGGTACAAACCAGCCCGTGTTAAGCTCTCGGGGTCAAAACGATTTTGGCACACAATCCGATTTTGTCGGCACAGTTACGGGAGGAACGGTATCGAACCAATTCAGCGAATTTCTGTTTCAAGCCAATAATCGCTATGTTTTCTTTCTTGAATCAGTAAGTCCTACGGGTCAAACCCGACGCCGTATTGTTTCGACGCAAAACTTGGCTCAGTTTAATGGTCGTTTAAACGGCGGGAAAATGGGGAATGTTAAAGGAACTCGCGTATCTTGGGAGGATGGAGGACAGGTAGAAGTTGGTAATGATGATGACTTCGATGATTTTGTGATTGAAGCCGGGGGATATTTAATTGATATGAATTGTCCACCAATTCAGTAAAGGGTGAGTAGCTGTAACCAAAAAGCTGTTTGGCACTTAAACCTTAATGCTAATAATGGCGAAATCCTCGTAGTGCGAGCATCTTGCTCGCTACTCATACCTAAGCTTCCCTATCTCCCCCATCTTCCCTATCTCCCCTATCTTCCCCATCTCCCCTATCCTCACAAGGGTAGGTTTTTTAAGATTGGGGTTTAGGTAAGACTTAAAAGACAG
>CAZNNK010000911.1:0-3090 GCA_964574085.1 uncultured Coleofasciculus sp. | reverse complement strand
CTGACATACTTCATACCCGGTCATCCGGGGCATCATTACATCTAATAGGATTAAATCCGGTTTAAACCCACTCTCAATAATTTCTAAAGACTCTAAACCATTGGTCGCGTACACCAAGGAATAGTTGGCTAAAGAGAGTTGATTCTCTAAAACCTTAAGATTAATTGGTTCATCATCAACAACCAGAATTTTAAACGATTCTAGTGAACAGACTCTAGTTTCTAACGGAGTTAGGTCGTCTTCGTCTTCATCAATCAATGGATATTGAACCAGGACTGGAGACTGTGAGGCTGGAGAAACATCCTGCCTTGGCTGAGTGGAAAGCGGTAAGGAAAAGCGAAACTGTGAACCGACACCCACTGTGGATGTCACCCGAATTGTTCCCCCTTGCAACTCCACTAATTTTTTAGTGACGGCTAAACCTAAACCCGTACCGCCGTATTTGCGACTGGTAGAGCCATCGGCTTGTTCAAATGATTCAAAAATTTTCTCTAATTTATTCTCTGGTATACCAATACCCGTGTCAGCGACGATAATGGTAGCCTGTTGGGATTCTGCTGGAGTATTGTCAATATTCATACTCATAGAATCGCGGTTTTTAACCTGTGCGGACACCTCTATTGTCCCTTGTTCTGTAAACTTGATAGCATTGCCAATTAAGTTGTAAAAAATCTGTTGTAAGCGGTTTTCATCGGCATGAACCAATGGAAAATCCGGAGGAACTGAATTCATTAACTGTAAAGGTTTTTTGCTAATCAGTGGCTGAGACGTATTCAAGACAACATCAACGATGGCTCGCAAGCCGACGGGCTTAATTTGTAATTCTAGGTTTTGATGTTTGAGTTTCGAGAAATCCAGGATATCATTAACCAGATTGGACAATCGTCTACCACTTGAGGCAATCATGGCGAGATTTTCTTGGGCTTTCGTTGGTAATTGTCCAGCTGCGCCGTCTATTAAAGATTCAGCAATGCCAATAATGCCATTTAGGGGTGTGCGGAGTTCGTGGGATGTATTGGCTAAAAATTCGTCTTTGAGTTGGTCAAGATGCTGTAATTCAGTATTTTTACGCTCTAAAGCCACAAAGGATTCTTGTAACTGAAGCGCCATACGATTAAACGCTTTCGCCAGCACTCCCACCTCATCAGAACGGTCTAGGTTTACAGTCTGGTCAAATTTCTCTTCTGACAACGCCATAGCTGCGGCTTTGAGTTGCATAATGGGTTGAGCAATCCAACGACTGGTTAATAATCCGGCTGAGGTGGCTACGAGTAATGCAGCGATACAGAGTAATAGGGTTGTGCGAGTATTGGCATAAATTTGTTCCATGAAATCAGCTTCTGGAACCACGACAACAATCAGCCAATCTAAACCAAATTCGTCTTGAAAGGGGTGGACTTGAACAAAGTGTCGCCGACCTTCAAGCCTAAAGTCAAGTTGTTGACTATGACTAATCTGGTTTAAATTACCAAAGTAGTCGATTAAATAGTGGGCAGTCGAACGGATTATGGGTTGATTTAATTCCCTGGCTTGTAATCGTGTGATCTCTTTATCCGTTTTTTTAAAGGGTTTTTTGGCGGTCGAACTTGCCACTAACAGTCCAGAACGTTCCATAATAAAGGTTTCACCAGAACGACCAATGTCTAGACGGCGCAAGAACTCGCTAACGTGGGAAATGTTTAAATCAACAGACAAAACACCTTGAAGTTTTCCAGTCTGGTCGTAAAAGGGTTCAACAAAGGGAATTCCCAAGGTCGGATAAGCCGCATAAGCGTAGATGTCTCCCCAGATTGGCTGACCCGCTTGCACAGCATTTTTGTACCAGGGTCGGATTCTGGTGTCGTGGTGATCCTGAACGCTAATCAGTTCTACACGCTGACCTTGATCATTGGTCGAGTAAATTTTGTAGTCTCCGGCGACAAAATTATCAGTGGCTTCAATAATCAAACTACCATCATCCAGGCGACCCGCTGACGCCAATCCACCTTGTTCATTGCCAAAGTAAATGTAGCTAACTGTATCAAAAACTTGAACTTGGTTCCAAAAGTAATGTTCTAGGGACGCTTGGTTGTCTAAGCGTAATAAATTGCTACGAATTGCCCGGGCAGTGATTTGATTGATGAGGCTGGGAATGGTAAAGTAGTTGGCGAGTTTTTGCTCAATGCGATCGCTAATTTCTTCTTGCAACTGTCCGGCGAGATCTTCTACTGCCTTTTGACCATTTTTAAAGGAAAGATAGCCAACCAGCCCGACGGCTGTAAAAATTTGCAGGACAAAGGGGACAACCAAAATAACGCGAAGCGGTATTTTTCCTGAAATCTTTAAAATGGAATGGCTTAGGGATTGCAATACCATAGTCCATAATATGGTTTTTCCCATCTTATAGTCTGACCGATATAAAAGGGTGGAATAGATTTTACGCTTCAAAGGGACGCAAGGCTTTACGCCCCTATAGCTTCCAAACCTGTACTGATTCCCTGTACAGTATCAGAGGTAGCCAAAACCTTTCCCTATGCTCAAGTCCCTTTTCTCGGTCAAATCCAATCAACGTCCTTACGGCTATAGGTTTAACCCTAAACAAGTGTTGCTGCTGTTGCTGTTGTTACTTGAAGCGCAATTCGTCACCCAACTCACCCCAGTCACGGCTCAAACGGATGCGCCGACAACGGTTGAACCCTCCCCGGATACAGCGCCGACAATTTGTCCGGCTGATCTCAAAGCTTCCATCGACGCGATCGCCAATCGTCCCACATTTGATTATGCCCGTTGGGGTATCTTGATCCAACCCCTATTCTCAGTCACACCCCTATATAGTCGGGAACGCGATCGCTATTTTATCCCCGCCTCTAATCTCAAATTATTCACCACCGCCGCCGCTTTATCCCAACTCGGTGCTAATTTTCGCATTCGCACCTCTGTTTATGGCACGCCAACAGAAGGAACTATACCCCAATTACGAGTCGTTGGGCGAGGTGATCCCAGTTTAAGTACAGATCAGTTAAAAGACTTAGCCCAACAGCTTCGGCGTCAGGGAATTCGGCGGGTGGATCAGCTTATTGTCGAAGATCGTTATTTTAGTGAACCTAAGGT
>CAZNNK010000910.1:0-3093 GCA_964574085.1 uncultured Coleofasciculus sp. | reverse complement strand
ATTTAAATCTAACTGTTGATCAGGTGTTTGCTTGGTTAAAAGCTGGAAAATAATAAGACACATCATTTATGTAGAGACGCGCCATGGCGCGTCTCTACAATGGTGCCGAAAGTCCTAATCGATGTGTCTACTGCTATAAGTTAAGGTGGATGTCATGCTCCTTAAGGCTGGTGGGTTTCGACTTCGCTCAACCCACCCTACGGTATATTAAGGGTTTTGATGCTCCCTAAATGCTTATTTCAGTGTCATCCAAGTTTATGACGCGATACAATAATAAATCTCTACAGGGTTGATCCATGATCAGAAGTTTAGCAATTGGAGACGATATTACGACATTCCGTCAAGTCCAGGAAAAACTGGGGTTAACCTTGACAGAAGATAGCCAGTTTTTTACCGAATGGATGGCTGAATTCCCTGCATTGAGCGAGGTAGAACAATCGCGTTTAGATCAGGTACGTCGCAACTATCTCTACCAAATATCCGATGGAATTCTGCTGGAAGAAACAATTAAAATGGTTGTCCTGTCGCCATTGCTGGAGTTAGCAGGTTTCTATCAATCACCTTACAAATTCAAGACAGAAGTTTCCGTAGAAATTGAAGCAGAAGGAGACAACGAAGAAATTTTACGAGGACGAATTGATGCGCTGGTATTGCAGGGTAAACTGTGGATTGTTCTGATTGAATCCAAAAAGACAACGTTTGATTTAGAACTAGCGATTCCGCAAACATTAGCTGACATGGCAGCGCATCCAGAGCCAGAACAACCGCTCTATGGTATGGTAACCAATGGTAGCAGCTTTTTGTTCATCAAAACATTAGGCAAACAGTATGGAATTTCGGATTTGTTCGCCACGCGATCGCACTATCGCAACAATCTCTATGAGGTGTTGAGAATCTTGAAGCATTTGGGGCGTTTAATTTGAGGGCGCGATCGCATGTCTTGTTCTGTTGCATTTTTATCCCAAATCCGGGGAACGCTACCCCCTTATAACCTAGTCCGCGTAGGCGGACTTGGCTTGTGTAGCAGCGATTTCAATCGCCATGGCAAAGGGGAGGGCGGGTTTTGTACAACAGTTATCGGTTACATCCCACAAGTTAGTTCCTAAACCCGCCCCTACGGGTTATGTGGACGAGGGCGCGATCGCATGTCTTTTTCTGTTGCATTTTTATCCCAAATCCGGGGAACGCTACCCCCTTATAACCTAGTCCGCGCAGGCGGACTTGGTTTGTGTAGCTTTCGCGTCATTGTATGCACGCCATCCCAATACTCAGGAGGTGGATTATCCTGATAATATTTCGCTCGTTCAATATGAATTAAAACAGGCTTATCATGGGGTTCCAGTTCATAGGCTTCTTCAAAATAGACAATCGCCCTAGCTTGGTGTTCGCAAAGGACAGCGTTAACATTGCTTAATTTGGCTAATCCCACGTTGATGCGAAATAATGCAGGTGCAAACTCTAATCATCAACGAGATTGTGATGACTGCATTTTTATTCATAACCGACTTAGATAACACTCTAGTTGGCGATGACGATGCCCTCAAGGAACTCAATCAGCAGTTAGAGCAGCATCGCCAAGACTATGGGACTAAGATAGTCTATGCGACTGGGCGATCGCCTGCCCTCTACCGGAAACTGACTAGCGAAAAGTCCCTGCTGCCACCGGATGCGCTGATTACCTCAGTTGGCACCGAAATTTGCTTCAATCCAGAGGAAGAAATCGTTGATCCAGAATGGGCGGATATGCTGGCACAGGGGTGGAACCGGGACGCGGTTGTGGCTATAGCTGCCCATTATTCTGACCTTGTGCTGCAACCTGAGACAGAACAGCGCCCTTTTAAAGTCAGTTATGTGGTAAGTGAAGAAATTTCCTCAGAACTTTTGCCCCGTCTGGAATCCTCCTTACAAGAAAAAGGGTTAGATGTCAAGCTGATCTATAGTGGAGGTCAAGACTTAGATATTCTACCTCGTCAAGGGGATAAAGGTCTAGCGGTACAATTCCTGCGGAACAAATGGGACATGGACGCCACAAAAACCGTTGTCTGTGGTGATTCTGGTAATGATATCGCCCTGTTTAGTGCTGGGGAAGAACGGGGTATTCTGGTGGGAAATGCTAAACCTGAACTGCGTCAATGGTATGAGGAGAACAAAAAAGATTATCACTATTTCGCTCAGGCACATTATGCAGATGGTATATTAGAAGGTCTGCATCATTTAGGATTTCTGGTTTAGAAATTGGCGAAGAAGTCAGGGAATAGGGAACAGGGAAGATCGCCAACAGTGTAGAGACGCGCCATGGCGCGTCTCTACTGATGTAACGGTCAGTCTAAATTTGGATACTTATAATTAATGATTAGTTATCTCAAAGGAACAGTCGCGACGATTCAGAAAGGGAATGGGAATCGAGTTACTCTGATTCTAGAGGTGAACCAAATCGGTTATGAGGTGCAAATTACTCGACAGCTATCCCAAGAGGTTCAGATCGGATCTGAACAAGTGGTACAAGTCTTTACTCACCTGCAAATCCGGGAAGATCAACAAATCCTCTATGGCTTCGCATCCGCCGCCGAACGGGATTTATTTCGCCAGTTGGTGAGTGTGAGTGGGATTGGCGCCCAATTAGCGATCGCACTTATTGATACCCTAGGACTACAAAATCTGGTTCAGGCGATTGTCACTGGGAATACTCGCACCTTAGCCAAAACACCGGGAGTGGGTAGCAAAACCGCTGAACGTATCGCCTTGGAACTGAAAACCAAGTTATCTGAATGGCGAAAATTCGCGGGTGTGGAAACCCCAGCCAGTGCAACCGGACCCTCCCCCGCCATTTTAGAAGATGTGGAAATGACCCTATTAGCCCTAGGGTATGAAACCGCCGAAATTACCCAGGCGCTGAATGCGATTAGTCAGGATGCACTGCTGGCGAAAAACCCCAACGCTGAGGAATGGATTCGACGCGCGATCGCATGGTTGAGTCAGTAGCTGTGGGAGTGATTATCTCCGGTCAAATACCCTGAGTCAAAATGGCGTAAACTCCTTATGGCATGGCAATTATGGGCAATTATCAGGACATGATCGGAATCAGGATTCAAT
>CAZNNK010000909.1:0-3095 GCA_964574085.1 uncultured Coleofasciculus sp. | reverse complement strand
ATTATGAGAACCCCCCAAATAACGGTTATTTGGTGCTTTGGTTAACATTTACCTGTCATCTTTACCCTTCAGGTTACTTTTATACAATGATGTTGAGTTTTTATTTGTTACAAATTGTTAAGTTTTTAATCCTTGGCGGATCAAACTCGCCAATCCTGAGGATGCCCAAACTGCTCAAACTAGCATTGCCAGAGGGTTACAGATTTCCGGTTGACGCCAAAACATCATTGCCGAGTTCTGTCTAGGGGCGGAGATCTTCATCCCCCTCTTCATCGCCTTGATCAAAACTTTGGTAATAATTACTTAAGCACATATACTTACTAAAGATTGCTGCCTGACTTTTGTGTAACCACAAAACAATTTGGTCTTAACGTTATAAAGTCACGATAATTCCCTACCCCTTAATATCATTATCTATTAAGAAATATGACGTTGAGTGAGATGATGTGCCAGACGGGAATAGAAGGCTCAATGCGTTGGTAAATTAGAGATTGCCCGTCGGTTTTCGGCGTCGTAGTCTTAACAAAAATAAACTTTAAATCGCTGATCACTTTTCAAAATGTAAACTTTTTAATCAAACGAACCATTCTTAGCCCTTTCTATGAGAAGGTTTGAGCAAAATTATGTACAATGACATGCAACTTAATATTTTTTAACGCTTAAAAATATTCAGCCTATTGTATAAAGAAACAGATGGATTATTTGGGGCAAAACCCAGCTTTCCCTGAAGTCGAGGATTTGGGGCATTGTTGTGCAAGCGGTGAAACGGTTGCCAGAGTCACTCTCAAGGTGCCGTATTGGTCAAGTCAATAGTGCCGCCACTTGAGCAATTGAGCCACGATGCTCCGATAAATTTTCTCAGGGCTGGATTTGACCCAATGCCAGACTCCGGCGAATCTCGCCACCTTGATCAATCGTTCAAACAACGTTTAGCTAGGAGAAATTAATAAAATGCTTGATGCGTTTTCCAAAGTCGTAGACCAAGCCGATAAAAGTGGAGCCTATCTGAGTGGCGATCAAATCAACGCCCTTTCAGCGATGGTGTCGGAAAGCAATAAGCGTTTAGATACGGTGAACCGTCTCACCAGTAACGCTTCCATGATTGTCGCCAATGCGTATCGAGGATTAGTCGCTGAACGTCCTCAAGTGTTCGCTCCCGGTGGTCCTTGTGATCATCACCGTAACCATGCTGCTTGTATCCGGGATATGGGCTTTATTCTCCGTTATGTCACCTACTCCATGTTGGCAGGAGATGCCAGTGTGATGAATGACCGTTGTCTCAATGGTCTGCGGGAAACCTATCAGGCGCTAGGCACACCTGGAGATGCCGTAGCATCCGGGATTGGCAAGATGAAAGATGCGGCGATCGCCATTGCCAATGACCCCAATGGCATTACCCAAGGAGATTGCAGCGCCCTGATGTCTGAATTAGCGAGCTATTTTGATACAGCAGCCGCCGCCGTTGCTTAAGGTCGAGTTTAAACGGCTTTTTGACAATTAAATCTGACAACTTAACCGAGTTAATCATTTAGGAGAACAAAGATACTCATGAAAACCCCAATTACTGAAGCGATTGCTGCCGCTGACGTGCGCGGTTCTTATCCGACTAATACTGAAATGCAAGCCATTTTTGGTCGTTTTAGTCGGGCGAAGGCGGGTCTAGATGCTGCCAAAGCGTTTACTGATAATGGTCAGGCATGGTCTGAAGCCGCTGCTAATCATGTTTATCAGAAATTCCCCTACACCACTCAAATGGAAGGTCCCCAATATGCCTCGACTCAAGAAGGCAAGTCCAAGTGTGTGCGGGATATTAACAACTACTTGCGTGTGATCAGCTACTGCTGCGTCGTGGGTGGAACGGGTCCTTTGGATGAATATGTGATTGCTGGCGTTAAAGAATTCAACGCGGCTCTCGGTTTATCGTCCAGTTGGTACGTTGCGGCACTCGAATTCGTCCGTGACAATCATGGTTTATCGGGAGATGTTGCAGGTGAAGCGAACATTTACCTCAACTATGCCATCAATGCTTTGAGCTAGAAACCAGTACGGCTACCAGGGAAGTCATGGATTCAATCAAGATGTTTGAGTAGAACATTTGTTTTCCTGTACTAGCCTGTATCGGGTCTGGATGATAGGCAATGAGGTGTTGTTGTCTATCAATCAGACCCGAATCTTGTTACTTAAAATTTGATTAACTTAAATAGAAATAAAAGGCGATTTAGAGTTACAACTTTTTGTATAAATGACTACTGCTTCTCCTCCCCAACCCATAAGTTCGGCAGAAATGGCGATCGCTGCCTTAAACGGAGACGATAATCAGTTGCGCTATTATGCCGCGTGGTGGTTGGGTAAGCATCAGGTACAAGACTCGTGGAGGGTGCTATGTGAAGCCCTCCAAGATGAAGCCTATCGCACCCAAGCGGGTGGATATCCCTTGCGGCGTCAGGCGGCGCGAGCATTGGGTGAGTTAAAAAATCCCCAAGCTGTACCTGCGTTAATTGCTGCCTTAGATTGTCCGGATCTGAGTCTTCGAGAGGCAACGATTCAGGCTTTAGCGGCAATTGGCGATCGCACAGCTATCTCCCCCTTGCTGAATCTGCTAAACGCTGAAGCAGAGCAACCCTATGAAGCCTTGATTGAAGCCTTAGGCACGTTAGAAGTTTGGCAAGCTCGTCCCCAGATTGAACCCTTTTTAACCCATCAGTCGGAACGGGTGCAATGTGCGGCGGCTCGGTATTTATATCTATTGACAAAAGAGCCGCAATATATTGAGCGAATTATCCAGAATTTGGATCATCCGAATATGTATTTGCGCTGGGCGGCGATGTTTGACCTAGGCGCGATCGGTCATTTAGCCGCAGCGCAGGCGATCATTGAGGCGAAGGTGCCGAATAGTTTAAAACTGCTGAATATCAAGCGAATGTTAGAAGCCATCTTAGAAAGTGATCCAGAAGCCGAAACCAACCAGCCAGATAAATGCCAGTTCCTGATGGACACCATTGATCAGTTGTTAATTCAGCTATAAATCATTAATTCCCTATTCCCTGTTCCCTGTTCCCTGTTCCCTGTTCCCTGTTCCCTGTTCCCTAAAAAAT
>CAZNNK010000908.1:2780-3097 GCA_964574085.1 uncultured Coleofasciculus sp. | reverse complement strand
TTGTTTGCGATCGCTAATATCTCGGTGAGTGCCAGTCATCCGCACAGGTGAACCGTTTTCATCATCAGCAACAACTTTCCCGTAGTTGGAAATCCATTTATAGTCCCCGGATTTCGTCAACAGCCGATAGTCTAATTGGTAGGGAATCGAGTGATCCTGCAAATGCGCCTGCAACAGTTCCATCACCCCCGGTTTATCATCGGGATGGATCAGGTTTTCCCAAGTGCTGACATGTCCGGGTAGTTCATCACACTCATAACCCAGCATATTGAACCAGTGATGGGAGAAATACACCTCGGCGGTGTTAACGTTCCAAT
>CAZNNK010000908.1:0-2770 GCA_964574085.1 uncultured Coleofasciculus sp. | reverse complement strand
CCCATCTCCTGATGCATCTAATGCCAGTTGTAAGCGTTCTTCACTTTGGCGTAAGGCGGCTTGCGATCGCGTCCGTTCGATGGCAATTTTGGCAAGGTAGAGAATTTGATCAATTAAGTCTTGATCCAGAGTTGTGGCGGTTTGCGGTTGGTGATAATACCCGGCAAATGTGCCTAAGATACTGCCATTACTGGATACAATGGGGACAGACCAACAAGCTCGCAAGCCATGAGCTAAGGCTAAGTCTTTATACTCTGCCCATAAGGGATCAGTCGCAATATCGGTGACAATAACAGTTTCCTTGCGATACGCCGCCGTACCACAAGACCCCACACCATCACCAATTTCCACACCATCGACCGCTTGATTATACGCATCCGGTAAACTCGGCGCTGCACCTAAGCGCAGTTTTCCCTGTTCATCTAATAAGAGAAAGGATGATCGCAGTTTTCCAGACTGTTCCTCAAGGAACCGGGCTAATGCTTCTAAAATATCCGGGAGTGGCGCATCGGAAGCAATTCGTTCCAAGACATTATTTTGTTCCTCCAGCAGCATCTGGGCTTGCTTGCGTTCTGTTATATCCAGAACAGTTCCCATTAGTTTAATCACCTGATTTTGGGCATTCAGGACAGGTTTACCTCGACCTTCCAGATAGCGAATTTCACCATCAGGGCGAATAATTCGATATTCAATCATGTACGATTGAGGAGTCTTGATCGCGTTTTTCACCTGTTGGGCAAATAAAGGACGATCATCGGGATGAATCCAAGTCAGATGTTGCTTATAGGTGAGGGGGTTTGGGTTGGGTTCAAGTCCATAAATTCCGAAGAGTTCCGTTGACCAAATAATCTCCCCCGTCAGCCGATTAGACTCCCAACTACCAACAGATGCAATTTTCTGGGCTTCGGTGAGTCTGGCTTCAGACAGGCGCAGGTTTTTTTCTGCTGTTTTGCGATCGCTAATATCAATCGCAGCACCTAGGGTTTGTCGGGTTGTCCCGTCTGCATCCTGTTTAAACACGGTTTCTTGGGCAAATAACCAACGCCATTCCCCGTTTTTGTGGCGCATCCGGTACTCTAACTCAAAGACTTCCCCCACTTTGGCATGTTTAATTCGTTGTGCATGATCCCAGAGGATGGCAAAATCATCGGGATGCATCAGCCTCGAGAGAACCTGATTCCCCATCCTTTGGATTTCGTCCGGGGTATAGCCTAAAATTTCATGGATTTCCCGGTTGGCATAGATATTGCGCCGTTCTACCCAGTCATGAATGTAGATAATATTCGGATTGGCATCATTAATTGCCTGTAGCCAGCGCTGAGACTCTTGCAGGGCTTGATCCAGTTGCTGGCGTTCAATTCCCACCGCGATTTCATTCGCAACTGAGGCGAGGGTATCCAGGGTGGTTTGACATAAGGGATGACGGGCGAACATTGCCATGACCCCCACCAGTTCATCTTCGACGATCAGGGGATAGCCCGCAAAGGATACCATTCCTTCCCGTCGCGCCCAGTCTGGATCACTGATTTGAGGATCATTGAGAATATCATTGGTGAGATGGGGTTGGCGTTGGCTGGCGATGCGACCAATTTTCGACTTCCCCACGGGGACTCTAGCATGAGCGCCATTAATATGGGTGTACAATCCCGCCGAAGCTTGCAACTCTAAAATATTGTCTTGGGGATTCAGCGTCCAAATTCGGGCAAAGGCGACATCTAGGTGTTGGACAAAAGCCTGAGTACAGCGAAACAGCATCGGGGATAACTCACTTTCCTGACTCAAGGCAAATCCGATATCTGAACGCAAGGCTAACCGCCGCGTATGTTCGGCTAACTCGGCTTCGGCTTGTTGGCGATCGCGAATTTCTTGGTGCAACTGGGCGTTTTGGTTCTGGAGTTGCTGGGTTAATAATTTCAGATGTAGATGAATTTTAACCCGGGCTAACACCTCATCCAGTTGAATCGGCTTACTAATATAGTCAACCGCCCCTAAGGATAATCCTTTGACTTTTGCCTCAGAATTCGACGTATCCACCGCCGCCGTCATAAAAATGACGGGAATATCTGTGGTTTTCTCCCAGGCTTTCAGATGACGACAGGTTTCAAAGCCATCCATGTCTGGCATCATCACATCCAGTAAAATCAGATCGGGATTCAGTTTCTCTAAGAGTTTCAGCCCTTGCCCACCACTTTTAGCAATTCGCACCTCAAAGCCAGCGTCTCTCAAGAAATCCGAAACCAGTTTCAAATTCTCTGGCGTATCATCGATAACTAGAATTTGTGCATAGCCTTCAGAATTCTTAATCTCCCCACAGACGTTCGTCAACTCGTTTGGGGAATCTGGATTTAACTGAGAGTTTGGATAGAGTGACATTTTAGCTTAGTTTCCCTTGCCCGGTAATGCCATTCTATTCGCTTGGCACGGGATGAGGTAGATAGGAGAGTCTAAGTTCACTCAAAATTTAACTTGGCTAGCATCGACGAGACGATCTTCAGTTTCCCTATTACTCTGTCGCCGTTTTTATCTAGCTCAACGCTATACTAAATCTATCAAAAAGCCGATCAGGTAAAGAGGGCGGGTTTTGTCTGTTCAATTATCTCAGACGATCAACATTGATCCCTAAACCCTCCCCAAAATAACCCCACCCTAACCCTCCCCTTATAAAGGGGAGGGAACCGGGAGGGAAGATTTCCCCCCTTAGCAAGGGGGGACTAAGGCTCACAAGGGTAGGTTTTTTAAGATTGCGGTTCAGGTAAGACAAGGAAGACAG
>CAZNNK010000907.1:0-3102 GCA_964574085.1 uncultured Coleofasciculus sp. | reverse complement strand
CCCCTTGATAAGGGGAGGGTTAGGGAGGGGTCGCGTCAAGGTATTGGCTGATGCTGGGGCTTACTGCTCAAGATGCAACAACTCAGTTATAACCAATTACCAATCATAATAAAAGCCGCCCAATAAGCGGGATGAGCCGTTCTTCCCCCAGCTTCAATTAACGAAACTTGAGCCATACTAAGTGCTTCGGCTTTACTAATCCTAGAATCGCGTAAATTGGCATAAAAATCCGTAGCAATTTTGGCAGTTGTAGCATCATCAATAAACCAAAGCGAAGCTAAAGCACTTCTAGCACCCGCTTGCACCGCGACACCCGCTAAACCCAAGGCGGCGCGGTCATCTCCAGCAGCGGTTTGGCAAGCGGTTAAGGTGAGGAGTTCTACGGGGTCAGAACGTTTTGAAACCGTCCGTAGCTTTCTATCCAACTCAGTAATCGTGAGTTTTTCATTGTTTCCTGTGACAATAAATGTGTTTTCTGGATCACCACCAAATTCGCCGTGGGTGGCAATATGAAGAATGGGGTAAACGGTTTGGTTTAATTCCTGTTGTAGGCGAGTTGAGGTGAAGTCTTCATCCAGTAATCCTTGGCTTCCAGGGAGTAGGGTTTTGACCTGATTAATTTCCCAGGAAACATTCGGTAACGGGGGAAATTCGCGACCCTCGATAATCGCGGGTTGGGTTAATCCTAAAGCCAATGCTAGCAGGTCTTCGCGGTTGAGGGTTTTGGGGTCAGTTAGGGTTAAGGTTGGTGTGGTAGCAATGGCATATTTTTGGACTAGAAAGTTCTCGCCATCGTGGAGGGCTGCCATGGGGATACTGCGTAGGATACCATCTTGAATGAAGACTAAGGTTTTGATGTTGGCTTGGTCTAAATCGGCGGCGAAGGGGCGAATAATCCAGTCGTAAAGTTTCTGGGCGGGTTGGGGGTTATAGGTTCTAAAAAAGCTTTCGAGTCCGCGACGAAAGGTGTTGATGTCTTGTCTGAGGGTTTCGCGGTCAATGTTTATCCAGGTGAGTCGTTTTTCACCGTTGGGAAAACTGGCGATAATGGCGGTGCGGTCTGGTAAAATGATGGAACTAAAGACGGCAGTGGCGGTGTTTTCTCCGACTAAATCTACTCGTTCTTGGTTGAAGGCGGTTAAGACACAATCGCCGCCAAAATAGTCTTGAAGTTCGGCTAATTTGAGGGAGTCAACGGTGTTGAGAACAGAGGTGAGGGTTTTGGTTTTCTCAGACGTTGGAGTTGAGGAGAGGGAGGCGCGTTCTAATCTGAGTTCGATGAGTTGTCGGTAAAGGGGGTCAACGGTATCGCGAAAGTCGAATTGGATGTCGCGATTGGCGAGGAGAATATCACCTCGGATACTTTCTAAGGTTGCGATCGCGCGACTGTATGTTTCAATCGCCTGAGTTGGGTTTCCTTGGGCATTATACAGGCGTGCGGCTTGCCATTCCCACAGATAGAGGCTATCTTTAGCTAGCAGGTCTTGGTCTGCGGCTAATCGGGCTTGTTGGGTGAAGTTGAGGGCTTGGGAATAGTCTTGCTGACATTCATAGAAATGACCGAGTTCCCCTAGGGCAAAGGATTGGGCGCGATTGTCTTGGAGGCGTTGGGCGATGGCGACGGCTTGTTGCAGGAGGTGTAGGGTTTGGCTGGGGGATTCTGGGGTGATGCATTGGGTTGTCGCGTTTGTGTTTCCTTGACTGAGGAAGTGGGCTAAATCAATCGCCCCATAGACTTGATCACGGGAATCGGGTAGGGTTTCTAGGAGGGAGAGGGCTTGTTCGAGGGCGTGGCGGGTAGACTGGGTGCGGTATTCTGGAGTAATGGCATTGAGGAGCGATCGCAGTTGTCCTAGGCGATCGTTTTGGGTTTGGGCGAGGTTGAGGCTGGTTTGAAAGACGGTGAGGGCTTCGGTGTCGTAGGTTAATGCTTGTTTTTTGAGTTTATCGGCTTCGATGGTATCGCCGCGAATGGTTGCAGAGTTGGCGCGGCGATAATGGATGTTGGCAAGGCTGAGGTAGGTATTGCCTAGATGAGTTAGGGTTGAGGTTTGATAGGCGATATTACCCATTTCTGTTGCCAAATCTAAGCTGGCTTGCAGATAGGTGAGGGCGTTTTTGTAGTCGCCTCGCAGCCGCAAGGCTTCACCTAAGCTTCCCAAGGCGGCGGCTTCGGTGGGTTTGTCTTGGGTGGTACGGGCAAGGGCGAGGGCGCTATCGGGGGTACAGTCGTTCGGGGAGGGACTACATAAAAGTGCGATCGCGGTTCTGGGTTGTCCTATATTAGTATAGGTTTGTGCCTTTTCGACGAGAAGCCTTGCTACTTGGGGGGTATCAGCGATTTGGCGATAATAGGCGATCGCACCTTCCCAATAGGTGAGGGCTTTTTCGCTTTGGTTGAGGTGTTGATAGGCGCGGGCGAGGTTTTCTTGAACTATGGCGGCGCTGGCTCTTTTGTTGGTGTTTTGGTAGTAGGTTAAGGCGGTTTGCCAAGGTTCGATGGCGTCGTAAACATCACCGTTTTTGTAGCGTTGGATACCTTGTTCAACGAGTTGATCGGGATTCAGTGTTTGGGCGGTGGCGATGGGGCTAAATTTGAGGGGGGTAAGGGTTAAGGAAACCTGACTTAGACTCAAACTGAAGGTGAGACTACACAGGAATAGAATCAGGAGAAAGGGGCGGATTTTGAATCGGCGGTGTTGGCTTTTCATTTCGTTCGTTCGTAGTTGCGCTTTAGCGCCATAAACGTTGAAACACTTACTACATAAGTCAGTGAAGTTTCTCTTAAGTTTAATCCTAGTCCCTTTGCAGTTGTTCTCTAATTGAGTTAATTTTTGTTGCTAAGACTTGCTTTTTTACAGCATTTCAGGTTTGGAGCAGGAAATAAAATGATGGAATAGATTTTACGGTTAAATTGGGCGGGTTAAATCGGGCGCAGGTCAGTTAAATCGGGCGCACGTCGGTTAAATCGGGCGCACGTCGGTTAAATCGGGCGCACGTCAGTTAGATCGGGCGCACGTCGGTTAAATCGGGCGCACGTCAGTTAGATCGGGCGCACGTCAGTTAGATCGGGCGCACGTCGGTTAAATCGGGCGCACGTCA
>CAZNNK010000906.1:0-3113 GCA_964574085.1 uncultured Coleofasciculus sp. | reverse complement strand
AGGACTACGCCCCTTAGAAAATGGGTAATTATTATCGTTCATCACCAGTAGAGTTTTCTCATCCACAGGCAATACGCTTTCAATCGTAACAAAGGGGAACGTAAATACTCCATCTGTTGTACCATTACCGCCCAAATTATCGGGATCAGGAATATTCAGCAAATCCACTACTAATTCTTTTTGGACAAAACCGTTACTATCTATTTGATTGATGTCGATTTTGTAAATCCGCTTAAATTCAGCAGGTATAGTCAATTCTGGATTATTAGGATCACCTTGTTTGTTATCGCGCTCAATTACCAGAAACTCATGGTCATTAATTGCGGTCAAATCACCAATCGCTCGACCTTGGGGATCGCGTTGATAGAAAAACGTTTTACCTGTATACTGTTGGCTAGCTAAATCAAACTCATTAATCAGCAGGCGATCGCCTTGATCATCAGGTCGCAATGCTCCTTCCAGCATGGCATATAGCTTGTTACCACTGCTATTGAGTGCCAGCCCTTCAAATCCTTGAGAACCCCGTAAATTTGCTGTACCGTCTAATTGGGGATTATTAGGAGATTGAACCAAGGGGTTATCACCCAAACCCATAAAATTGGGCAGCGAAATTGGCGCATCCAGAACTTGACCTTCTGCCGAAACATGGAAGAGAAAGGGACCAAATTCATCACCAAACCAGTAGGTTCCATCACTCACTTGACGGAATGATTCGATGTCAAAGTCAGCACCTGTTAACCAGCGATTGGATTGAATATTTGAGTCTACAGGAATGGTGGTTTCTGGATAAAATGATTGTTCGGCAAGAATCGAAAAGTCTATCTGATTGTTCCCATCATTTAACTGTAAAAAACTTTCTGGACTAAAGCGAGTCAGACGTTCACCCGTTTGAAAATTAACCGGGAAAACTTGGCCTGTGGTAAAATCGGGTTCGACAGCATAAACCCGGAGCAGAAAATCAGCCGAGTTACTTTTACTGCCAAAACCGTTATCTGACATCACCCGAAAGGTTCCGGGTTTAGGTCCGGGTAAAACAGCCGAAAATCCTTGCACGGGTTGTTGAGCGGTAAAAGGGATAGAAATTTGTTGTCCTGAGGTGGGACCTGGGGCAAATGTATCTGCCTCAAGAATAGCACGTCCAGTCAGTTGAACGGCTGCGGCTGGAGACGTGAAAATTAAGGGTATAATCAGGGAGGGGAGACTCCTGAACAATAGATAAGAGGGCTTTAACATTGGTTGGGATGAAATAATACTCTAGGCAATTAAAATTATATAAGTGTAGTGAATCATTATTCGCTGAATTCATTGAAAATTCATCAAAGTTAAATGAATGTAAAGATGAGATGAAGTATTTGTTACTTTGTGTTTTAACAAACGTTGTAGGTTGAGTT
Source organism: uncultured Coleofasciculus sp. (assembly GCA_964574085.1). Lineage (GTDB taxonomy): Bacteria > Cyanobacteriota > Cyanobacteriia > Cyanobacteriales > Coleofasciculaceae > Coleofasciculus. Next base: position 1,722 of record CAZNNK010000906.1, on the reverse strand, counting down.
TAACGGAGTGAAAACCAACCAGCTAAACCTAGCTATTGTTGGGTCTCGTTTCTCGACCCAACCTACTGGATAAATCAAATCAAAGCCAAGAATTATAAAGGGGTTAGTCTAAAGAAACTTAACTATGGTAAATTAGGTATATAAGTGTCAACTCCTGACCAATGACAAAGGACAAAGGACAAAGGACAAAAGACAAAGACTTAGTCCTGATCGGCGGCGGTCATAGCCACGCGATCGCACTGCGGATGTTGGGAATGAATTCCTTACCCGGAGTACGGTTGACGCTGATTACTAATGTGTCTCATACCCCCTATTCGGGAATGCTACCCGGTCATGTGGCGGGGTTCTATACCTTTGATGAATGTCATATTGATTTGCGGCGTCTTGCTCAATTTGCTGGCGCTCAATTGTATATTGATAAAGCCGTAGGGTTAGATTTAAACTCAAATAAAGTTATTTGTTCCAATCGTCCTCCCGTTGCCTTTGATGTCTTGTCAATTGATATTGGTAGTACCCCGGCTAAAGAATCAGTTCCAGGTGTAAATAAATACGCGATTCCGGCTAAACCTGTCCCCCAATTTTTAAAGGAATGGAATCGAATTATTGAAACTCTTGCACAACATCCTAAACCCTCCCTGAGTTTAGGAATTGTTGGCGGTGGTGCAGGTGGGGTAGAACTGGCAATGACAATGCAACGCCGTATTCATCAGGTGGAAACCTGTCATCACACCTCGGTCAATATTCATTTATTTAATCGGGGAAATCAACTCTTATCGGGTCATAATTCCTGGGCGCGGCGATATGTTCAGAAGCTGCTAACGAAACGGGGAATTCAGGTGCATGTAGGGGAAACGGTTTCTCAGATATTGCCCGATAAAATTTGCTGTGATTCAGGTTTAGTTGTCGATTGCGATTACAGCTTCTGGGTAACCCAAGCCTCGGCACCGAGTTGGATTGCTGAATCTGGACTAAAGACAAATTCCAAGGGTTTTATTTTAGTTGGTGATACATTACAATCCCTCTCTCATCCGCATATTTTTGCCGCTGGTGATATCGCCACCATGGTGAATCATCCTCGTCCGAAAGCTGGGGTATTTGCGGTGCGTCAAGGGAAGCCTTTAGTCGAAAATTTGCGTCGCTTTGTACAGGGAAAAACGCTACATCCTTACAAACCCCAACGGCGATTTTTGAGTTTAATTGGCACAGGTGATGGTGGCGCGATCGCATCCTGGGGTCCCTTTGGCTGGCATTCCCGACTATTATGGCGTTGGAAGGATCATATTGACCGCAAATTTATGCGGCAATTTAGGGATTTGCCAGACATGGAATCGGCTAATTCTGTTCCAGAGAAAACACCGAACTTGACGAAATTACCCCTTTTAGGGAAGCCGAAAAATGCCCCACCGATGTATTGCGCTGGCTGTGGTTCTAAAGTCGGTAGCACTACCCTAGAACGAGTGTTAAAACGGTTGCAGGATGAGTATTATTTCCCCACGCCAGAGGATATTATTCTTGGATTAGGAACGCCGGATGATGCAGCAGTGATGCAAGTACCCGCCGATAAACTATTAGTGCAAACGATTGATTATTTTCGTACCTTAATCAATGATCCCTTCATCTTTGGACAAATTAGCACTCATCACTGTCTCAGCGATATATTTGCCATGGGTGCAACACCTCAGAGTGTTTTGGCAATGGTAACAGTTCCCTACGGTACAGCGA
>CAZNNK010000905.1:0-3114 GCA_964574085.1 uncultured Coleofasciculus sp. | reverse complement strand
TCCTGAGTTAATGGTATTAATTAACCCAATCTTAACCTGTTATTTAAGCGTCTTGGTGAAGCGGTAATGAAGGTTGAAGTCAAAACTGTAAAGCTTTTATTTTTTGTTTTCAAAGATTATTGATAAGTAGTCGGACAAAAGAAAACAGCACGCCCACTAAGTTTTGTAAACAAGTCTCAAACCCTTACTGTTCCCTGTTGCCTGTTCCCTAATCTCAACCGTTAACGTTAATGAAAGTCCGACTACTTATATAGATTAAGCGGATTCTCAGCAAAAACTCATTGAACTCCTGTTTAATTGATCTCAGTCAGAGTAAATGATTTATTATAGACTCAGCTAGCCGATAGGGGTTTAGCTAGTCTGATGCTGAGATCAAGATGTATTTCCAGGAATTCAACCAATGACACAGACAGCCACATTAGCGGTAACACCGTTTCGCCAAAAACTGAGTACACCCTTAACTAAAAATAAAATTACCGTTCTGCAAATTAACCTGGGAAAACGCTGTAATTTAGCCTGTACCCATTGCCATGTAGAAGCGGGACCCAAACGCACGGAAGAACTGACTCCGGAAATCTGTGACCAACTTATCGAACTGATTCATCGCTTTCCGCAAATCCAAACCGTTGATTTAACGGGGGGTGCGCCGGAAATGAATTATGGGTTTAAACCCTTAGTTGAAGCGGCGCGGGCAACGGGAAAAGAGGTGATTGTACGGTCAAATTTGACGATTCTCTTTGAACCGGGATACCAGGATTTGCCAGACTACTTTGCCCAGCATCAGGTGAGAGTAGTTGCTTCACTTCCCTGCTATTTAGAGGATAATGTGGATAAAATGCGGGGGAAGGGAGTTTACAATGATTCGATTCGGGCAATTCAACGGTTGAATCAATTGGGGTATGGGAAAAATCCGCAGTTAATCCTGGATTTGGTTTATAATCCGGCGTTGCCTGTGAGTGAAGATTTTTCCTTAACGCCGAATCAGGTGAAATTGGAACAGGATTATAAACGGTTCCTTAAGGACAATTTTGATATTGAGTTTAACCAGTTGTTTACGATTACCAATTTACCCATTGGCAGAACCAAGTTTTATCTGCAACGAACCAAGCTGTATACGCCATATCTGAAGTTTCTGGAAGAGAACTTTAATCCGACGACGGTGCAACATTTGATGTGTCGGAATGAACTCTCGATTGATTATCGGGGAAATGTTTACGACTGCGATTTTAATCAGATGGAAGAGATTCCGGCTCAGTCGGGTACTGAGGACAGGTTAACGGTGGGTAAGCTTTTAGCCGCAGGAAGCTTGGATATCATTGACGAAATTCGCACCGCTTCCTATTGTTACGGTTGCACGGCTGGGTGTGGTTCGAGTTGTGGTGGTGCGTTGACGTGAGGGATTCAAGGCTTGGCGTGTTTTTTTTGGGGAAATTATGAAATAAAATTCATATTAATACCCATTCAATCCATGCTGGTGATTAGCTGATGAATCCGAAAAGCATATCCCCTCAATCCGTCTGTGTCCGCAAGCTGAAGGTTTTGGCGGATACCACTCGTTTGCATGTCCTACAAATGCTTATGGATGGACCCAAACATGTGGGTGAACTGAATGCTGTGTTGGGAATAGAACAAAGTTTACTATCCCATCACCTGAAAGTTCTACGGGATGAGGGGTTGGTTACAGCAACACGGGATGGGAAATCGGTGCTTTATCACTTTGTTCCTACGTCAAAATCGGTAAAGGCGGGTAAGGCAATTGATTTGGGTTGTTGCTTGCTTTCATTTGATTAGTTTTGTCAGTCATCATACTCGCTTTCATCGAGAAGCAAGCTACGTCATTCGTTTTTTGTCATCCTCGCGAAGTTAAGGGTTAAGTCGGGGCGGGTTTAGTCAAATCTGGGTTGGCTCAGAAACGATAGTGGTAAAACTCGCCCCTACTGGCGTGACACACCTTATTTGGTGGATTAGAATTGTAGGGGCGCAAAGACTTGCGCCCATTTTAACGGTAAAATCTATTCCACAATTTTAGCTGTGTCAGTCCACTACAGATGCGCCTTCCGTGAACGAAGAAGGGTTAAGACGCGCCATGGAACGTCTCTACATGGCTCCGGGGGCTGTAGCTTAAGTTGACGCGGATGGCGGACAAGAGACTCGCACTAGAATATTAATTATAGGTAGAAAAAAATACGGATGTTGGGGGTGGGTGCAATGGGAGACATACCTCAAACTAATCAAGGTAGGGAATGGCAGAGTCTAGGGCGTTGGTGTGCGATCGCGTCTTGTTCTCTGGTGGGGGCAATCTTTGGCACTGGGGTTATTTTATCCCCAGCATCCCTGAATGCACAACCGATTACTCCGGCTGCTGATGAGACGGGGACGGTGGTGACACCGAATGGGACTCAACTGGATATTACAGGGGGTCGTTTGTCAAGGGATGACGCGAATTTATTTCATAGTTTTGAGGACTTTGGATTAGATGCGGGTCAAATTGCTAACTTTTTATCGAATCCTGAGATTAGGAATATTTTCGGGCGGGTGGTTGGCGGTGATGCTTCGATTATTAACGGGTTGATTCAGGTAACGGGAGGTAATTCTAATTTATTTCTGATGAATCCGGCGGGGATTGTATTTGGCGAAAATGCGTGGTTGAATGTCCCAGGGGATTTTACAGCAACGACAGCCACAGGAATTGGTTTTGGTGAGGGGAATTGGTTTAATGCCTTTGGTGGGAATGAGTATCAGGATTTAGTCGGAAATCCCAGTGGTTTTGCCTTTGATTTAGCGCAACCGGGAAGTGTGATTAATGCGGGGAATTTGGTGGTAACAGAGGGGCATAATTTAACGCTACTGGGGGGTAATGTTATCAGCACCGGGGAATTGGCTGCACCGGGAGGAAATCTTACAGTTGCGGCGGTTCCGGGGGAAAGTTTGGTTAGGATTAGTCAACCGGGACAGTTATTGAGTTTGGAAATAGCACCGCCACGGGATAGTGAGGGGATGTTGCTTCCGGTTGCGCCATTGGATTTGGCGACATTGTTGACGGGGAGTGGTGAAACAGGGGAGACAGGGTTAACAGTTTCAGCGGAAACGGTACAGGTAACCGATACAGAATTC
>CAZNNK010000904.1:0-3117 GCA_964574085.1 uncultured Coleofasciculus sp. | reverse complement strand
AGCATCGGGGGGATTAAGGGGGGTTAAGATTAAGGCAACGAGATTCAAACTCTGATAGGGAAAAACTTTTCAGCTTAAGTTGACACCAATGGGCATTGTCGTGCCCCTACCACAACGGAAGGGATAATTGATTGGGTAGGGGCACGATACCATCGTGCCCTGCCTGATAGAGCTAGAAGTGTTTAATAATCGCGTCGGCAAATTCTGAACACTTCAACGGGGACTCAACCCGTGGGGTCATCATCCGGGCTAAGTCGTAGGTGACTTCGCGATTAGAAATAGCACCACCAATTCCCCGTGTAATCCGGTCAGCCGCTTCTTGCCAGCCCATATATTCCAACATCATCACCGCAGATAGAATCAGTGAACCGGGGTTAATTCGGTCTAAACCCGCGTGCTTGGGTGCTGTGCCGTGGGTGGCTTCAAAAATGGCACAGGTGTCACCAATATTGGCACCGGGTCCCATGCCTAAACCCCCCACTAGGGCAGCCGCCGCGTCGGACAAATAATCCCCGTTCAGGTTCATCGTCGCCAAAATCGAATATTCATCGGGGCGAGTCTGGATTTGTTGGAAAATACTGTCCGCAATCCGGTCATTGACCATGATTTTTTCTTTCCACTGACCATTGCCGTGGGTGTCCCAGATGGCATTGAGAACGCCTTCGACTTCTGCCCTCGCTTCCGCCCGTTTTTCCGGTGTCAGCGCATCATAACCGGGTTCAACCTTCCGGGCATTGTCTTCGAGGCTGATATCTGGGTTATGTTCTTTATTGCTGAGAATCCACGATTCGCGTTCGGTCACACATTGCGCCCGGAATTCTGTGGTCGCGAGTTCATACCCCCAGTCTCGAAACGCACCTTCGGTGTATTTCATAATATTACCCTTATGCACCAAGGTAACCTTTTGCTTGGCTTTGGGTAAGCTTAGGGCGCGTTCAATGGCGCGACGAACCAGGCGTTGAGTACCAGTTTTACTGATGGGTTTAATCCCAATCCCTGAGTCAAGGCGAATCTGCTTTGTGCCATGTTCTGGCGTGGCTGGAATCAAATCCTGATTGAGAATAGCAATCAGTTTGTCGGCAATTTCGGTTCCCTGACGCCACTCAATTCCCAGGTAGATGTCTTCTGTGTTTTCCCGGTAAATAATCAAATCTAGTTTCTCGGGTTGTTTGTGGGGCGAGGGTGTCCCTGGGTAATATTTGCAGGGACGCACGCAGGCATAGAGGTCATTAATTTGGCGTAAAGCGACGTTGAGCGACCGAATACCTCCGCCGATTGGTGTGGTTAACGGTCCCTTAATCGCAACGCCGTATTCTTTAATCGCGGTTAAGGTGTCTTCCGGTAAATATTGATACGTTCCGTACTTGTCGCAGGCTTCATCCCCGGCATAAATTTTAAACCAGGTAATGTTCCGCTTCCCACCATACGCCGTCTGCACCGCTGCATCAATGACCTTTTGGGTGGCGGGCCAGATATCGACCCCTGTGCCGTCTCCCCGAATGAAGGGAATAATCGGATCATCAGGAACGATGGGTTTGCCATCCTTGAAGGTAATGCGAGAACCGGTATCTGGAGGTGTGATTTTTTCGTACATAAAACTCTTTGGCTAAGGTTAAAATCAGCATCACAATTATTGATGCTCCGAAAAAGTTACCAGATCTCTTGGCGGCTGGGAACTTTATTAAGTTTTTTTGCAGATTGCTGTCGAATGAGGACGAAAATAGCAAGGAATTGGTAACAAATATAACGGACATTTCATGAGTTACCCATTACTCATTACCCCTTATAAAAGGCACAGCTTCAGTTGCTGACCAACTTATGGAGGACGGAGGAATCTCACCAAAAAGGTATCCTATACTACAAAAAATCGGCTAAAATTTCTCTTTTGCTCCCAGACGTAGCAGGCTACGTCTTTACATTCAGCCCCTGCTCCCGCTCTTGAGCCGTACAGGTACAAGGTTGGACTCGATAGTCTAGCGTTTAGACACTCGCTGAACTCAACTATTATGCTGGAATAAAGCATCTCTGTTGGCTTATCGTGGTGCAGTCTGTTACTCGATAGAGCCTAGCTCGGCGTCAACCCGACTGTAGGATAGGGTAGCCGATGACAGATGGTTAGTTCATCTGCCTTCGGGCTGGCTTCTGCTCAAGGGTTGTGGCAATACGCTATTGAAGTCGCTAGGCTAATACCAACACTGATTTTTTTGTTCCTGATTCCTGCTCCTGCCTGGACGCTTCTTGCCCAAGGAAGGACGTTCTGAGGGGAAGCGTCTCACCACCTTAACCTTCAACCTTTTGACCCATGACTGACGACCAACGATGAAAAAAATTTTAGTGGTTGATGATGATAGAACATTACGCATTACTTTGACACGCGCCCTGGAAAATATAGGATATCAGGTTGAACAGGTGAGTTCTGGGGCAGAAGCTTTGGAGGCTTGTGTCAAAAATCCACCGGACTTGGTGGTGTCTGACGTGATGATGCCAGAAATGGATGGAATAGAATTTTGCCGTCGTTTGCGGGCGACTCCATCTGGTCAACTGATGCCGTTTATTTTTCTATCGGGCAAAGGAGAATTAGAAGACCGGATTCATGGTCACTCCATTGGAGCAGATGACTATTTGATTAAGCCCGTTAATCCCAGAGAATTAGCGGCTAAAATCGAGGCTCAGCTAGAGAGAACTCGTCGCATCCATGCTCTGATTGTTCAGTTAATGCAGCTTAATGCCAGTTCTGCGGTTAAGGATTTAGCGGATCGAGCCAAAACTGCTCAAGCGACCGAGGTTTCAGCACCCCAGGAGGAAGAAACGGTTACTCCTACACCTTTACCGTTAACCCCTGCAGAGGAACGAGTGTTCTGGGAAGTGATTCAAGGATTGACGAATAAACAAATCAGTAATCGCTTGTTTATTAGTCCACGTACTGTTCAAACCCACCTGAGTAGTATTCTAAATAAGTTAAAGCTGGGAAACCGCGCTCAACTTATTCGTTTTGCTTATGAAAATGGATATCAACCGCCGAGTAACGGGTAGGAAGGCGGGGGAGCAGAGGGAGCTGGGGAAGCTGGGGGAGCTGGGGGAGCCTCACAAGGGTAGGTTTTTTAAGATTGAGGTTTA
>CAZNNK010000903.1:0-3124 GCA_964574085.1 uncultured Coleofasciculus sp. | reverse complement strand
CATACTGGGGTGAGTTAGCGCCAAATCCAGCCAATTCCATTGAACGGGCGCATTGTCAAGTAATCCAAGCCTTTGCACTAATTTTTGCAGTTGTTTTTGTCGTCTGGAGTCAATGGTCATCGAAAAAACGGATTGGTAAGGGGATAGACGGAAACCCCTGTCATTTATGTATGGGGAGGTCTATGAATAAGGGCGGGTTTGTTGTTCAGTTATTAGTGACAAGCTAGCTTGAGTCCCTAAACCCGCCCCTACAATAAACTTATGACTAGAAGGGAGAGAGTCGGACGTAAGCCGGGTTCTGTTCTCCTAAATCACTAGGAGGGTGGTTATCTATCTGGGACGCCTGTTACCAGACGCCTCTAGCGGCTCTTGAAGCAGGAACTGGTAAAAGACCAACCGTAGTTCCTAACGACCTTGCACCCAACCGGGGTTTACCGAGCCAGCACCTCTCGATGCTGCTGGTGCGCTCTTACCGCACCTTTGCACCCTTACCAATTCATCTTATCTCCTTTGTCTGATGTGCTTGGTTCTAGACATCAGACTGGTGACTGATGACAAATTGGCGGTATGTTTCTGTGGCACTATCCTCACGGTTGCCCGCACTGGGCGTTACCCAGCAAGTTTGGTCTTTCGGGAGCCCGGACTTTCCTCAGATTTACCGCTAGGGTAAATCCGCAACCACCTGCGCCGACTCTCTCCTTAGTGATCTATTTTAATCGCCGATAAGGTAGAAGCGTGCGATCACTCCCATCTCCCCCATCTCCCCCTCACCCCAACACTCATTCAGCAACCCCTAATTATTTAGGTTGTAAGGCGAGAACCAGTGCTTTTTGCCAGGACAGATTTTTGGCGATGAACTGACAGCGTAGATTGCAGGAACGTCCCTTAACATTGGCTTCCGATATCTTTAAGAATAAACGCAAGTAAAAATAGTCGTTTTTGTCAGCCGCTGCTTGTAGGTTTTTAGGGGCAAAAAGAGGAGCACCGATCTTTTCATCGCTAATCTCTTCTTTTAGGGTTTGACCGGGAAGAATTGTACTTGGTGATTGAGAAGCTGCCTCATTTTTGCCAGGAATCACGCGGATGGCTCGCCGAATCCGCTTATCGAAATCACTGATAAAACACTGTTTCCAATCAATTTCTACGAAAACATCTTTGGATTTATTTTCAATACTCATGGATAATCGTTTCAGTTCATCCAATTCGTATTTATCGGCAAAGGAAAATTTTACGACTAGAAAATCCTGTAGTTTATATTTTGATAACTCTTGATTTAGATAAGCTGCATCAGCTTCAAATTTAACCAGCTTATCTAAGGACTGAAATGCTCGATTCAAAACTAAGGCAACAATAATAAAATAAACGGTTAAAACTAATATATTTCGGGGTAATTCTGTCACAAAATCCATAAACGCCAAGACTCCAAATTAATAAACCAAAGCAAGCAAACCCATGATCTGTTATTAGTGGTCAGCACTCAACCTTAATCATGTTTGGCAAAGCGAGAATCCTCGAACCAGCCGCGACGCCAGAAAAAGAAGCATAAAGACGCCGCGATCGCGATCATTACTCCCCAACAGAGAAAGTATCCCCAACGCCAGGTTAATTCTGGCATATATTGGAAGTTCATCCCATAAACTCCCGCGATAAAGGTGATCGGAATGAAAACCGTTGACATTACGGTCAAGACTTTCATCACCTCATTCATTTTATTGCTGACGGAGGACAAGTAAACATCCATCAAACCTGACGCCAATTCCCGATAGGTTTCTACCATATCAAGTACTTGAATCGTGTGGTCATAACAGTCCCGCAAATAAATGCGAACATCTGAACTAATCAAATGGCTACCGTCGCGAATTAATGCATTAATCGCACTGCGTTGGGGCCAAATTGAACGGCGTAACGCCAGTAATTCCCGCCGAACCTGGTAAATTTTCTCCAGGGTTTGGTGATTAGGGTTGAGAATCACTTCATCCTCTAACGCTTCGATGCGTTCCCCATAATCTTCCAGCACTGGAAAAAACCCATCAATGATCGCATCCAAGAGCGCATACGCCAGATAATCCGCACCCGCTTGCCGTATTTTACCTTTATGTCCCCGAATTCGAGCGCGTACTGGTTCAAAACAATCCCGTTCGGGTTCCTCCTGAAATGTCAGCAAATAGGATTTCCCTAAGACAAAACTCACTTGTTCAATCCAAAACCCATCTTCTTTGGGTTTAGGCATGACCATCTGGGATATAATGAGTAACTGGTCGCTGTAATCCTCCACTTTGGGACGCTGCGGAACATTAACCACATCCTCCAATAGCAAGGGATGTAACCCCACAATTCGCCCCAAGCCTAATAATAGATCTTCACTCCCTAACCCCTGAATATCTAGCCAAGATACAGAGTCACTTGTCAGGTAAGGAGTACAAGCATCTGCGGTTAAATTAGTTACACGATTGGCGTGGCTTTCGTTGTAGTCAATCAGAACGATGAATGACGGACAAGCATCTTCATCAATGCTTAAGGTTCCTGGTAAGCTTCCTGGCTCATCATAGAAGTACTCAAATAGATCTTCGTCATCATCATCGTTATCATTTGCTCTTGTGGCTAACCTGTCCCCTGGAAAATGGCGTTGTGTCATTTAGCGCTCCTGACTGTTTATCCTTAGGTTAAGGATTATTCCGTGACTTGGCACAAATTCATTTTAATCCATTCAAATTCTTCTTTTAATCCGCCAGTATCCAACCAACCAACATATCCAGCAAATTTACAGTTATCTTGATCATCATAAACATAGACATGATGAACTTGAAGAGGATTGACAATCAGGTATAGGGTTCCACTACTATCTGTGAAATTGAGCGAATTTAAACTTTTATCGATCGGACTATCTTTTGTCCAATCCAACATTTTCTTGGTCATACCGGGTACTTTATTCAAACGTTCAATCACATCTCGGATAATCCCTTGACTTCCCAGAATATTAGATGTGATGATATTAGCCGTTTGGGAACAATGCCAATAAGAACTCTTAACGGTTGGTTTGGATAACGATTGGCAAATTGTTTAACTTTGTGGATCTTCCGGACTTAGTGTGCTAAACTATCAGTTTTAATGAACCAGGAAGCTT
>CAZNNK010000902.1:0-3127 GCA_964574085.1 uncultured Coleofasciculus sp. | reverse complement strand
CTCAATGTCGCTGCAATTAAACCAAAGATAATTGCACTACATAAAGGCATCCACGTCGCCTGACTCAGTGCCAAGGGAATCAAGCCAATAATCGTAGTTAAACTCGTCGTCAAAATTGGTCGCAAACGGTCAGATACCCCATGAGCCGCCGCTTTTCGCACGTTCATTCCCTCTTGTTCATACTGGTTCATCGTATCCACCATGACAATGGCATCATTGACCACAATACCCACTAAAGAAATCACCCCAATAAACGCGGGAAAGGAAAAGGAAATCCAAGCCAGAAAAAACCCGCCCATTGTGCCAATTAAGGCAAAGGGAATTGCCAAGAGAATAATAAACGGCTGGCGAAATGAACCCAGTTGCAGCACTAACACCGCAAACACCATGATAATTGCCAAAATCAATGCTTGACCGGCTGAACCAAAGGTTTCCGCCTGTTCCTCCGCTTCCCCGGTAAACTGGTAACGGTAACCGGGAGACCACGACTGCTGCATCTGTTCCAATTTCGGTTCTAAATCACTGAGAATTTCGCCCACGGTGCGACTGGCGACTTTTGCCAATACGGTAACGGTGCGTTCTCCCCCTCGATGGGTAATCGATAACGGGGTTTGTCCCTGCACTGTCTCAATCACCGAGTCTGCTGCAATCACAGGCTGATCCGGATTTGAGCCAAAGAAGCGCACGGATAAGAGTTCATCTCGGCGAGTCGGACCCCCAACCTCTCCCCCGCGTGAAGCCCACTCTGTACTCAGGCGAATTTCTAAATCCTCCTCATTTCCACCCAGAACAAAATCGCCAACATCGTTGGTGGTCATATAATAACGCGCCTGTGCCGCCAGTTGCTCTTCACTAATTCCATAAAAATCAAGCTGTTCACGTTCGGGAATCAGTTTTAAATCCGGTTGCAAGTCGCCCAAATTATCGCGCACATCGGTTGTCCCCGGTATTTGCCGTAATGCCAACTGGATATCCCCAGAAATCCGCCGCAATTCACTCAGATTATTCCCGGTAATTTCGACTTGGATCGGGTCTTCGTTTTGGGCGGCTTGTTGGCTGTTGATCACTAAGGTGGCACCGGGATAAGAGGTGAGCGCCGCTTTCAGTTGGGGGCGCAGCTTCTCCACGTATTCAAAGGAGTTCAACTGCCGCTGTTCTTCAGGAACAAACACAGCATCAAATCCTACTAAATAGCTGGCTTGGCTAGGCTGCAATTCACCGGAACTGACTAAACTGCTGCGTCGTCCGACATATTTAATCACACTTTCAAAATAATCTTTAGACCGTAAACGTTGACCCAAGTCATCCGCCACCGCTTGAGACGTTTCCAACGTGGTTGTTGGCGGCATTTCCACATTAATACTTAAATCCCGTGTATCGGTTTCGGGAAAAAACACCGTGGGAATTTGGGTAAAGGCAAAGACAGCACAGAGGAATAAAGCAATGGTTCCCGCCGTCCACGCCCGGGCGGTGGTTTGATTGCGAACGGTATGATTTAAACTCCACTGAGTAAACCGTTCCGATGCAGTTTCACTGAGTTGGTCAATGCGGGAGGTTTTATTTTCTTTGCTGACTCCAGCTAACAGAAAACGGGATAAGGGAACATCCACCAAAATCGCGATCGCAAAACTCAGCAGCAGGCAGGTAATCGCTGTAATCGGCAGCAAGCGGATAAATTTACCCATTGTCCCACTAATTGCCATCAGCGGCACCATTGCCAAAATTGTGGTTAACTGACCCGAAAATGCTGGAGGTGCATAGGTTTTTACCGTCTTCAGTGCCGCTTGATTAAAACCCAACTTAGAAATAAAAATTGCCTCGTGCATCCCTTCCATCATTAAGATGAAAACATCCACTAACAATCCCAACGACAATACCATGCCAATCAGTACCATCGTATTTAACGTTTGACCTGTTAACCATAAAATTGCTAATGCACCCAAAAAGGTTAGGGGAATAGACAGTCCCGCAATTAACGCTTCTCGCCAAGACAAGGCAATAAACAAAATCACAAATACCGCCACCATTGCCTGCAACGCATTGGTAAATAAGTTTTCTAAATCTTCCCAAATCGTTTCGGATTCGTCAGAAATAACCCGGTATTTCATCCCCGGAAACCAGAGTTCTGGATTCTGCTGGGCGGCTTCAATTTCTGCTATAACCCGATTAATCACTTCAATTGAATCTTGTCCGGGAACTTTCTTAATCCCCACACTAATAACGGGTTCAAATTGTCTCCCCTGCCAACTAATAAAAGCCCGACTTTCTTCTTCCTCCAACTCTCGACGAACCGTGGCAATTTCCGCTAAGCGAACCACCCGCCCATCCAGACGAGCGATCGGCAATTCCCGTAAATCATCTAATTGACGAAACCGTCCATAAAAGCGCACCTGCGTGCCAATTTGCTCACTCTCCACCTCATCTAAAGGCACATCGCGGTCAGCGGTTTGGATGCGATTAGCAACCGTTGTGGGTGGAATTTGTAGCGCGACTAAGCGACTGGGGTCAAGTTGAACTTGTACAACTTCATCCCGCGCCCCTCCCAGATTGACTTCGCTAACGCCAGAAACTTTTTCTAATCGTTCTTGCAACCGTTCCGCCGCCAAGTTTAAAACGGTGGCGTCAAGGTCACCAAATAGGGCAATGGTAAGAATTGGTACATCATCATAGGAAACTTGTTCAACAACGGGTTGATCGGCTTCTCTGGGCAAATTGGGTTCGGCTTGAGAAACGGCATCACGTAGCAGTTGAATCGACTGATCCACATCCGCCTCGGAGTTAAATTCTACCTGAATGATGGAGAAGCCACTAAATGAGGCACTTCTAAGTTCTTCCAGGTTTTCAACAGATTTAATTTCTGTCTCTAATTCATTGGTCACTTGCTGTTCAATGGTTTGCGGATCAGCGCCTGCCCAGGTTGTGGTGACTGTCGCTATGGCAATATTAATATCAGGGTTGGCTTCTTTAACTATCGCTGCGTAACCGAGAAACCCGCCAATTGTAAACAGCAGGCTTAACAAGATACCGAAAACAGGTTTGAGGAAAAAGAAACGAGATATTGGTGATGGTTTTGTCATTGGTCATTGGTCATTGGTCATTGGTCATTGGTCATTGGTCATTGGTCATT
>CAZNNK010000901.1:0-3129 GCA_964574085.1 uncultured Coleofasciculus sp. | reverse complement strand
CCATTCTACCATCAAAGTAAAAAACCTACCCTTGTGAGGCTCCCCCAGCTCCCCCTCACCACAACACTTATTCATCAGCCCCTAAGTAATCAGAGGCTCTCTTTATTTTTAGTCCGCACTCGCTGATACACCTGTTCCATTGCCTCAATAAACGAACTATCCTTGTGCCAAAAGGGTGGAATATCTCCGGCTTTTTTAATCAAAATGGCGGGAATATTCGCCGTTGCATCCACCTCTACCCTTGAGGATAATCGTTTCTCTCCTAACCAGAACTCCTTCTGATTCACAGATGACGGGGGTGGCATTTTTCCGGGCTGGGTATAGTAAGATTGGGCAGGTTCTATGGCGGCTTCCTGATCCTGTAAGGCTTGGGATAACACTTGACCTAATGGGGATTTAGCCAGTTCTTGCTGTAGCTTTTCTGGCGATAACCCTCTGAGTTCAAAGAGTAAAAATGGGTTGGCGTCTAATTCGTTGGCGACTAAGTAATACACCCCCGCGATATGTTTACAGGGATTTGACCAGTCGGGACAAGAACAATGAGTATTAAAGTCAGAACGGCTTTTGGGTAATAACTGAAGATTGACATCAGCAAATGCCTCTTCAATATTATCTGGCATCTCATTCATGAGTAGTTTAGAGACAAAACTTGCCTTAGATGACAAATTCGCGATCGCCTTTGACCAAGATGCTGCTGAAATGGGTTTTATTTCAATGGTTGTGGTGTACAAGGGTTCTTTATAAACGCCAAAATAGGGATTAATTGACCCCCTAACTTTTGCGGTTATTTTACCTTGAATAATTTGATACTCTTTAATCTTACCCCCACTGGCATAAGAACGCCCCCGTCCCAGTCTCCCTGAGTCAGTAAAGGATTCTAAGGCATCAATAAAGCGCTTTCCCCACCAGGTTCGGCTAAATCTAGACATTCTGCATAACTCCTCAGTTTGAATAGCACTTGTAGTGGACTGACACAGCTAAAATTGTGAGATAGATTTGACTGTGGAATTGGGCGCAAGTCTTTGCGCCCCTACAATTCTACTCCACCAATTAAGGTGTGCCACGCTGCCATCGTGGGCATTGCCCACCAAAAATCAACTCAAATCCCCCCTCCTAACTTTATAAAATAGCGGCTTTATTCAAAGCAATCAACTGTTTAAACCGTTCATTATCCAACTCCGTTAACCACGACTCATCCGCCCCGACAATCGCCCCCGACAATTTTTTCTTCTCTTCAATCATCTGGTCAATCCGTTCTTCTAACGTGCCTAATGCCACAAATTTATGCACAAAAACAGTCTTCTTTTGACCAATCCGGAACGCGCGGTCAGTGGCTTGATCTTCGACGGCGGGGTTCCACCAACGGTCAAAATGGAATACGTGATTGGCTTTAGTTAAGGTGATGCCGACTCCTCCAGCTTTCAGGGATAAAATAAACGCCGAGGGTTCAGTATCAGGGTCTTGAAACGCCGTAATCATTTGCTCTCGTTTTGCCCGACTGATGCCGCCATGAATATAATAGGTATTGTAATGCAAGGTCTGTTTGAGATAGTGTGTTAGGGCGCTACCAATATCTGTAAATTGGGTGAAAATCAGCAAACTTTCCCCTTCCGCATTCACTTCTTCAATCATTTCTAGCAGGCGTTCTAATTTATGCGATCGCGTGGGCGAGAATTCACTGTTATCTTGGAGAAACTGGGCGGGATGATTGCAGACTTGTTTCAGTTTCAGCAGGGTTGACAAAATTAAGCCTTTGCGGTTTATGCCTTCAGCCTCTTCCAGTTTTGCCTCCACATCTTTGACCACGGCTTCATACAAGGAGGCTTGTTCTTGGGTTAGCTGACAATACTGTTTATGTTCCAGTTTATCGGGTAAATCTTTAATAATTTGTTTGTCTGTCTTCACCCGTCGTAGAATCAACGGTTGAACTAACTGCTTTAACACCGTTGATTGTCGGCGGTTATTGTCTTTTTGAATCGGCAGTTCAAAGGCTTTGCGAAACTGGGCTTGTTTGCCTAAATAGCCGGGATTGAGGAAGTTGAAGATTGACCAAAGGTCTAATAAACGGTTTTCTATCGGGGTTCCGGTTAACGCCACCCGATGATGGGCGGGTAATTTGAGAATGGCTTTAGTTTGGGCGGCTTTGGGATTTTTAATGTTTTGGGCTTCGTCGAGAACTAAACGGTGCCAGGTGACACGTTTAAGCAGTTTTTCGTCTTTGCGGGCGAGGGTGAATGAGGTAATAATGACATCAAGGGTTTGGCTAGCTGATTTAAACTCCTTTTCGGTTTTAATTCGGTTACTCCCATGATGGACTAAGGTACGCAAATGCGGGGCAAATTTTTCAATCTCTTTTTGCCAATTCCCCACCACCGAAGTTGGGGCGATTAACAAGGTAGGGGCTACCGAAGATTCGGTTTCGCGTTCCTTGACTAACTGGGCAATAATCTGAATCGATTTACCCAAGCCCATATCATCCGCCAGACAACCATTGAGTCCCAATTGTTCTAAATATTGCAGCCACGATACACCGCGTTTTTGATACTCTCTTAAGGTTCCTTTTAATTGGGCAGGATTGTCAATCGGTTCCAGGCGGCTGGGGTTATTCAAGCACGCCATCATTTGACCTAAGATAGCATCATGTTCGACTTCTATCTCTGTATCCGCTTCGCTGGTTTTCTTAAGCAACTCCAGCAATGTCATTTCTGCCGTTTCTTCCTGGTGAGATTGCCAAAAGTCCAGCATTTGCTGCATCTTAGTTTTATCCAGTTCAATCCACTGACCTCGAAACTGGACTAAGGGCGTTTTTGCTGCCACTAACTGTTGCCATTCTTGGGGGGTGACGACTTGACCGCCGATGGAGAGTTGGTAGTGATATTGAATAATGGTATCTAGGTTAAAATAACCCTTACTTGCCGCTTTTGTAGATTGAGACGTTTTCGGGGAAGCCTTGAGGCGCAGCTTGGCACGTTGACGCCCGGAGGGAGTCCACCAGGCGGGAACAATGACTTTATATCCGGCATCTTCTAGCACCCAGGCTTGTTCTTTGAGAAAGGTGAATGCCTCCTCTAAGGTAAGGTTTAATCCCGTCGGTTGGTCGGTTTCTAAGCCGCGCCAAATTTGCGGGTA
>CAZNNK010000900.1:0-3129 GCA_964574085.1 uncultured Coleofasciculus sp. | reverse complement strand
AGCCAAGCGTTTTGATCTTAAAGGGGAAGCTCCGTACTCCGTGGCATGATAGAATAATAGAATAAAAAGATATATTCAAAGACTATTTAATTTTAATTAAAATGTTAAGTCCCCATAATTGAAAAGACTGGGGAATTTATTGTGTAGAATCGAGAGGCACCGTCTATCGCTGGTGATCGTGCATCAGTTATTTATCGAGTCGGTCTATTGTATTAATCCCGACTGCCCCCGTCCTTATCCTCAATCTGGAGACTTTAAGTTTTGTAGCAGTTGTGGATCGATGCTGCGGCTAAATAATCGCTACATTCCTCTCCAGCGTTTGGGTTTAGGGGGATTTGCGGCAATTTATGGGATTTGGGATCAGCAGGATCAAACTGAAAAAGTATTGAAAGTTTTGGTGGAAACATCACCCAAGGCGTTGCAGTTATTTGAACAAGAGGCAGCCGTATTGCAACGTCTGAACCATCCGGGTGTGCCAAAAGTGGAGTCCGATGGTTACTTTACCGTAAGTCTGAGATCCTGCCAACAGCCTGTCCTCCCTTGTCTGGTCATGGAAAAAATAGATGGTCAGACCCTAGAGGCTATCTTAAACCGTTATCCGCAGGGGTGTCCGGAAACGTTAATTATGAATTGGCTGTACCAAGCGGCTGATATTCTCCAGAAGTTACATGATTCGGGAATTATTCACCGGGATATCAAACCCTCAAACTTAATGGTGCGCGAGGGAACCGGTCAACTGGTGGCGATTGATTTTGGCGGCGCGAAACAAATTGGTGCAATACCTGTGGGGAAAGAGAATCGTTCCACCCGCTTAATTTCTCCAGGTTACAGTCCTCCTGAACAGATTGCGGGGGATGTGGTGGGACCGAGGGCGGATTTTTATGCCTTAGGGCGTACCCTGATTCAATTACTCACGGGTCAAGATTTGGCGGAGTTACAAGATCCGGCGACGGGAGAATTTCACTGGCGCGATCGCACTCAAGTCCGGCGGGGTTTAGCCAACTTACTCGATAGTATGATCCGCCTTGATCCCCAACAGCGACCCGCTACAGCCGCTGAGATTCAACGGCGTTTGGTCGTCAGTTGCCATTTTAAAGGCAAATCGTCTTCCTCATTATCTCAGACGCTGGCTAAAGCTGCCGGAACAGCCCAGGAGATTTCTAGTCGGGTTCTGATTACCTGCGCTGAAATTATTGTTAGTGTAGTGCGCTGGGTGTGGCAAGTCTTGATCAGCATAGTTCTGGCTTGTTTAGATACCACCTGGGAAATGGTAATGGCGGGAATGGGTGCAGCCTTTGGCGCGATCGCTGGGTTTGCTTTGATTAACTGGACGATTGTAGGCGATCGCTTTGCCGATTGGATGATCGGACAATGGACTCTCATCGTTCCCGAAATTCAGATTATCCCCTGGCGGGAACTCCTGATGTTCGCTTGTGCGGGTTTGGGAACGGCTTGGGGATTAACGGAGGCGGGAGGATTCGGTCAACAAAAACGGCGAATTATTACTGGGATCACTGGGATTTTCGGCTATGGTGTGGGTTGGTTTATTTGGCAAGCGTCGATATCCGCTTTGGCGAGGAAACAATTGACCGGATTGGGGGATTTTTGGCAGGTATCGCTATCTTATGCGATCGCGGATCGGTTACTGGGTTTAGTCACAGCTATTGCGGTTATTCCCTTGGTGTTAGGATTAGGATTACCCAGTCATTACCTGGTTCATGCCGCCGTAGCCGCAGCAGGTACGGGTATGTTATTTTCCGGCTTAGTTCGGTTCAATATCTTGCCATTGGAGGTATTAATTCATATCTTTTCCTTCTCTGATGGCAGTGGGTTAGATTTTATCAAGACCATTAGTTTTTTTGGTTTACTCGGTATTACCATAGGATTTTGGTTAGGTGTCAGTTATTATCTGCTGGTTCCTGTGTTGCGCTGGTTGGGGTGGCGGTGAAAAGTAAAAGCTAGCTTTCAGCCTCAGCCATGCTATCTTTCACCCATTGACGAAATTGTTTGACTAATTTGGTTTCTCCAATCGTATTTCTTAAGGCTAAGAATCTAACCAGATCCTCAGCATTGAGTAAAGGTAAGGCAGTACTTCTGTCTTGAGATAGGTATTCGCCGTTTTGCCAATTCAGAATAGTTAGTGTTTGTCCGTCGTAACGCCAGACTTCTGGTACTCCCAAGGCTGCATAAATCGACAGGCGATTGATTGAGCTACTGGTAATATCAATTTCTAGGGCTAAATCAGGAGGTGGAAATTGATTTAAGTCAATTTGAGCGACTCCTCGAACCAGCGCTTCATTCTGGATGTAGTAGCACTGATCGGGTTCTAATCCTCTGGCTAAATCTGCGCGATCGCAAGTACGTGAACCCAGGCTGCGAATTTCAATATCCAGTTCTTCAGTCGCGGCTTCAACCAACCGTCCCAGAAGTTTTTTGTAAGTTTCATGAGGATCTAAGGGCATTCTGATTTCTAACATCCCGCGATCATAGGTCAGACGGATAGCTGGTTCTTGTTCAAAATCCCTAATTAACGACTGATACGTTTGCCAGCTAATATTAGGTAAAATAACGCGATCTGGACTTTGAATCAGGGTGGCAGTCATCAAGAGTGTTCCTCGCTTTCATAAAGTTTAGCTAATGTTCGCGGTCACAAACTGAGCTTTTATAGCGCTACGCGCTAGGGAATGGGGAATGGGGAACACCTCGACTTCGCTCGGTGTTTCATAGGCAATAGTGAAGACGAAAGCTAACCTGACAAGGAATTGACCCTTCGACTTCGCTCATGGTCAAGCGATTTTAATTTTTCTTCACTTGTCCTAACCTTAATGCGTAGTGCTATATAATGCAGAGCGTAACGGAGTCCAGCGAAGCATCTGGTGAGATTCTAGGCTAACGCCGAGCTTCGCTAACACTCCGCTATCGCTCCTTTCTCCAATGACAAACTCACTCCCGTGCGAAGTATTGTAAAGTTTCAATAACAATATAGTCAGATATAGTCATGTTTGGTAATATATAAACATGAAACTATCAGACTATGCCAAAAAAGCAGGAATCAGTTATCGAACTGCCTTTATGTGGTGGAAACAAGGAAATTTGCCAGGTCATCAATTGCCGTCTGGTACGATTATC
>CAZNNK010000899.1:0-3139 GCA_964574085.1 uncultured Coleofasciculus sp. | reverse complement strand
ATGCTGACTTGTTACTCATTGATGAGCGTCGTGGTAGAACAGCAGCGAACCGTCTAGGTATCCGGATTACTGGCTTACTGGGTGTATTGGTGGAAGCCAAACAGCGATCGTTTATTCCTGCGGTTCAACCTTTAATGGATGAACTCATTGCTACATACCAGTTTAGAGTGTCTCCAGTTCTGTATAACCAAATTTTGGCAATAGTAGGAGAATTATAAGCCCTAAAAACTTTCCTGGAAATGCAGGTTCCACCCCATTAGATGGAGGAATTGCAAGGGTTTGTGGATACTCTGGGTTATCGCTATTGGGATGAAAATCAGAATCCGGTATAAGCTGTTCTTGGGATAGTTATGACTAGAGATGTTGGATTTCGGCGCGTCAACCTAACCTACAGAGATAGGCGATTATACTGCTTACCATAAACAGGGAAAACCAAAGCAATTAATTGGGCATCAAATTGTCTAGTTTTAGTTGTAAATTTGGCAATAGGTAAGATGTAATTGTATCTCCCAAGCGATATTTTTGCTGCTGATATGTCCCCCGAATAAGTTGGCATACTGTAAAAGTGGGTTGTTTTGGGTTGCCAATGAATTGCCAACCGCCTAAACCTCGAAAGTCTACAATCCAGAATTCGGGAATGCCTAGAACTGCATACTCTTCTACTTTTCTGGCATAGTCATCTTGCCAGTTGGTGCTAACAACTTCAGCAACGAGTTTGATGGTTTTGCCATTACAAATAATTGGCTCTTTTTGCCAAAGCGGTTCGTTGCTGAGTTCGGCTTTGTCTAGAACAATGACATCAGGGCGTAGTGCTGTCGCTTCAGCCGCTAGGGGTTTAATTAAACAACTTTTGGGAATTAGCCAGTTTAACTGATTATCAAGAATTTCGGCATAAATTCTACCCGCAATAGTCCCAGCAACTTCTTCATGAGGACCTGTTGGTTCCATGTCTCGTAGTTCTCCATCAATAAGTTCGTACCTGGGATTATCCCCGTATTCTGCTATAAATTGATCGAACGTTATAAGTTTAGATGGGGTGTAAGTCATGGCGTTTTTCTCTCTTAGGCAGTTTTTATCACCAGGGATTCAAATCCCTGGCTAAAAGATAAAGTCAGCTAAATCTGACTGGATCAACGTTTTCGTCTATTTTAATATAATTTTTATATACTCTGGATTATCGCTTCTCTAAAATGGCTCGCATATTGGGGAGAGCGGCTGCAATCATTTCCGGTTTCACCGATGTCTGTTGCCAACTTTCTCGCTGCTCAAGTTGCTGTGACCATGTTTTTATGGATGGGTAATTGTCTAGAGATAAATCGAATTGAGGTAAGGAGGGTACGAGTGTTCCAGCTACGATATCCGCTAGGGTAATTTGATTGTTGACAAAGTAAGACTGTCCCGCTAAAATATTTTCATAAAATTGGATAATCGTCGTTATGCGTTGCCGAGCATTGTCAATTTTATCAGAATTGACTTCCAGTCCAACTAATTGTTTCATTAACGGAATCATCAGCGGCTGAAGTTCATTAATGGCTATCATCTCTACCATGCGAACCGTTGCGATCGCGTCAATTTCTTTAGGCATCAATGATGGCGTTGGATACTTTACCTCTAAATAGTCCAAAATGGCTAACGACTCAACGATCCGAAATCCGTTATCGATGACGACAGGAATTCGCTGAAGCGGGTTAATGGCGGTGAAATCCTCACTCAGGTGATCTCCATCTAAATTCACCAATATTGGCTCAAAGGGAATTTGTTTTTCCAGTAATGTCACCCAGACTCGGCGAGCATTAACAGAAATTGGATTATAGTAGAACTTTAGCATTAGAGTAAATTGTTTTAATTGTCAACAATTATACCCTATTATAGGATTTAACAGGGCGTTAATATGGCTATTAGGTTTATTTTCCGGAGTCATGGTTCTTGTTCTTCAAATAAAGATGGCAAATTTCTGCGACCGCTCACTACACGAAGAATCTCAATGCCATCATCTAAACTTCTGTAAAAGATGATATAGCCATCCAGAGGTAGACCTCGCAAATCAGGACGTATTTCTGTATAATTTCTACCTAAGTTAGGGAAATTGACTAATTGTTGACAGCGACGCGCAAAATTTTGAAAAAAGCGCTCACCTGCTTCGAGATTATTAGCAGTAAAGTAATCGGCAATTTCGTTGAGGTCTTGGCTAGCGAGAACGTTGATAAGATAGCGTTTCATGTTTGAGTCTCGCGTGCTTGCTGGAAGCGCTCCAAAATCCCTGTGATAAAGGGTTCGCCATCAATGGGTGGAGTCTGTTCGGAGACAGCAATAGCAGCATCTATTTTTGACCGTACAGAGTTGAGCCACTCGTTGTCAGCACGCTCATATTCATCCAACAACTGCAAGGCGATTTCGAGGACTTCTTCAGCCGAGCGATATTTGCCAGTTCGCAATTTGGTTTGAATGAATTGCTCTTGGGTCTTTGTTAGAGTAATACTCATCGTAGTCAGCCAGAAAGTTTGCTCTAATTCTAGCAATCTTACTCGCTTTTTGGTTGGGCGCGATCGCACAATTATTAAGGAATGGCAAGCGCCCCTTAATACTCTATAGCTATAGAATTGTGTTGGTTGTGAATCATGAGATGTTGGGTTTCGTTCCTCAACCCAACCTACGATGGTGAGCGATCGCACAGTTTTTATCAAATTTTTTAATTCCTTTATTTAAGACATCTGATAGGGCTTGGAAATCAGCACAGATAATCTGGATGATTTCCTCATTGCTATGACGAGCCATACCATGACCATACATCTGAGCGCGAACGTTTTCACGTATTCCTTCGACAAAGGATTCCCATTCTGTTTTTGACACCTCAGTTGGGAGTAATGTTGCTAACACCTCGCGATAGCCTCGCCATGTTACAATTATTGTTTGGTAAGGAAGCTTTGCCATACGCAGCCAAGTTTCGAGCTTCATACAAGGTGGGCTAATGCTTGGCAATCCCCAGAATGAGGGTGCGGTGTATAAAGTAATCATTGATGTCGAAAACGATTTGACTGAAATGGCTAGAAACAGGGTGCTGTCGGTTTTTTCGTCGTTAGAAACTAGATCGGCTGCACCGGATGAAGATGAACGCGATCGCACGTTTATTATTGTAGGC
>CAZNNK010000898.1:0-3141 GCA_964574085.1 uncultured Coleofasciculus sp. | reverse complement strand
TAGTGCGTTAAGCGAAGCCATGCCGCAGGCTTTGCATCTTGCTCGCTACTAATACGCTACTAATACCCAATTTATTCCCCACCTCAAATAAATCTGTGTAATCAGTGTCACTAACCTCTCACATCCCCACCCCTACCATGGCTAAAAATCCGCGAAATCAGTGTTTTGCTTCAACGTCCAAAACTCATAAAATGGGGCAGAACTCTTGTCTGACTGTTGATAATTTTGCTGACGGGTAGAACTTCCCTGGGATGGCGACATTAAAATAGTTTTCAACACTTGTTCTACGCGATCGCACCAGACAAATTCCATCTTCTGACGCACGTCCTCTGGTACATCCCCAATATCTTTGTGATTCCGCTGGGGTAATATCACCCGCCGAATCCCCAGCCGATGCGCCGCCAATACCTTCTCCCGCACCCCGCCAATGGGTAACACTTCACCTCGGAGATTAATCTCCCCCGTCATCGCTGTATCCGTGCGTACCGATTGATTCATTAATAAGGAGGCGATCGCCACAACCATAGTTATCCCCGCCGAGGGTCCGTCTTTAGGAATCGCGCCTGCGGGAACGTGAAGATGTAACCCATTCTCCTTAAAGACACCTAAATCAATCCCCAAGGATTCCGCCTGTGACCAAATATAAGATCGGGCAATTCGGGCAGATTCTTGCATCACATCCCCCAGTTTCCCTGTCATCGTCAAGTCTTTTCCTTGGGGTAAGACAACGGCTTCCACAAACAGCACCTCTCCCCCTTGCAGCGTCCACGCTAAACCCGTTGCGACTCCAGGTTTCGCCACTTGACCCATTTCATCGCGGAGATACTGCACCGGACCCAACTGTTCTGCTAAATCCTCCGGTTTAAACAACACAGGTTGAGGATTCCCCGACGCATAACGCACCGCGACTTTGCGACATAATGTCCCCAATTGCTGTTCCAATCGGCGGACTCCAGCTTCGCGGGTGTAGGATTCAATCACCTGGCGCAGGGTATTGGCGGACAGGTTTAGCGCATCAGGGGGTAAGCCGGCTTTTTCGATCTGACGGGGTAATAAATACTGTTGTGCGATCGCGATTTTCTCTTGATCAGAATACCCGGATAATTCAATAATTTCCAATCGGTCTAATAACGGCGGTGGAATCCGGGACAAGTCATTCGCCGTACCAATAAATAACACTTGAGACAGGTCAAAATTCAGATCCAAATACAAATCCCGGAAGCTATGATTTTGTTGCGGATCAAGGATTTCCAGTAACACAGATGCCGGATCACCGCGATAATCCATGCCCACCTTATCCAATTCATCTAACATAATCACCGGATTTTTTACCCCAGCCCGATGCAAAGCTTGAATAATCCGTCCCGGCATTGCCCCAATATACGTCCGGCGGTGTCCTCGCAGTTCCGCTTCATCCCGCAATCCCCCCAAACTTAATCGTTCAAAGGGACGCCCTAAAGCCCGGGCAATGGAGTGACCTAAACTGGTTTTTCCCACTCCTGGAGGACCGACAAAACAAATCACTGTCCCCACAGTATAGGAGTTTTGATTGTTGCCCCTTCGCGACCCTCCATGGTAGGGTTTGTAGGGGCGGGTTTCACTATTATCGTTTGTTGTCACCCTGATGTTACTAAACCCGCCCTCATCTGTTCCATCTCCTTCATCTCCCTCATCGTCTTCAGACAATGAAGCCGCCATTTGTTTCAATTTAAACGTCGCCAGATGTTCAATAATTCTATCTTTAACCTTCGTTAACCCATGATGATCCGCATCTAAAACCGTTCGGGCGTTGTCCAAATCTAAATTATCTTGTACCGTCTTACTCCAAGGCATTTCCACCAACCAATCCAAGTAGGTGCGAATCACCCCCCCTTCAGCCGAGGCGCTAGTTACTCGTTCTAAACGCGCTAATTCTCGTTTCGCTTGTTTCGCCGCCGCTTCTGGCAAATCCCCGTCTTCAATTAACGTGCGTAATTCCTCAAGTTCCTGTTTTTCTGGATCAGTTTCGCCTAATTCCTCTTGAATTTTCTTCAGTTGTTGGCGCAGAATAAATTCCCGTTGCTGTTGATCCAGTTCCTTCTTCGTTTCCCCCATAATTTCCATCCGCAGGCGGTAGATTTCCACTTCCTGCTGCAACTCATTCACCATCAAATGTAAGAGGGACGGTAAATCATCTTCTTCCAGAACCTTCTGCACGTTGGGAACGTCTTGTTGGAGTAAAATTGCGGTTTGGTAGGCTAATTGTGTGGGGTTATCACTATTTAATAAAACAGTCAATACTTCTTCAGGAAAATTAGGATTTAAAGCAGCAGCTTCTCGCCACAGAGATTGAATCGTTCGCGTTAAGGCTTCTAAACTTTGGGAGTCCGTTCCTGCGGCTAAAGCAGCTTCAGTGGTAAGCTTGGGTAATCGTTGAAACTGCACCTTGTAAGTCGGACTATCTTGCAGCAGTTCTCGCAGATAAACCCGCTCTTGACCTTCTACAATAAGCTGAACCGGTCCTATCGGTAGCCGCAACAGGCGCTGGACGATGGCTAAGGTGGCAATGGGATACAGTTCATCTAAGGACTCAATTTCCGCGTGTTCATCCGCTTCCAGTCGTTCGGCGGCGTCTGGACGAACCGTGGCAATCACTACCTGCTTGGGGGACATTTGCATCGTGGCTTCAGCCACCGCCACGGAACGGGGACGACCGGCGATGACGGGTAAGGTAATCTCCGGTAAGAGTACCATGTTGCGTAACGGTAGCAGTAATGCGGTTTCCATGTCCTTAGCGATGGGGGAAACGGGTATGTCCATAAACCATGTAGACTGAACTTGTAGAAACTTATGGGTTCAGTCTTTCACACTGGATTGACCAGTATTGGCGGCACGGCGCAGCTCACTACTCCCTCGACGGTGAACGCCTCTGGGAGATACTTGCGGATAATTTGGATACTTCCATTGATGTCCGCAACTTATGTACTACCACAGTTTCCAGCAAGGCTTGTGTTGCTGCTTACCCCTCCCCATTGGCAGAAGTTTCTTAGATTTTACTATATATCTACAATTTTCTACAATTTTGCCCGCAACAGTTCAAAACCCTCGTGCGGCAAAAATACTTGAGCAGCTTCGTAGATACGATGAAGCAGGGGGAGCAGA
>CAZNNK010000897.1:0-3146 GCA_964574085.1 uncultured Coleofasciculus sp. | reverse complement strand
ATCTTCCCCATCTTCCCCATCTCCCCCATCTTCCCCTGCACCTTTGCCTCAACTGTGACGAGTTCTGGGGTCTTCGCGATCGCTCTTTAACCCAGATGTCCGATGCGGTGGCGTGGAACCCTCATCACTCTTAACCTGAGAGGGTTCGACCAGTTTCGCGGCTGAGGACGAGGGTTGTCGTTGTCCGGGAGATTTGGATGGGGGCGGTGGTGGTGGGGTTTGCCGTTTGACTAAGGCGGGAGTCTCGGATTCGGCGGAAGACTCTGGTGGCGTTGGGTTACCATTTTCTCCCGTTTGAGTCGGATTATTCCGCACCAACTGACTCACCTGACTAATTAACGTTCCTAGCTTTCCTTCATCCAAAAGCGTATTAATTAAGGATAAGCCACTGGTTGAGAGTAAGAGTTTGTTAATATCACCCATACCATTACCCTTACCATTACCATTATTACCATTCATACCGGGGAACGCGAAAATTCGGGTATCACCTAAAATTCCCGGTTGTGGCGCTAAGGCTTTGGCGATTTCTGGCAGTTTATCGACCAAATCGGGCCAAATGGTGGTCAGCACTTGGGCGCTTAACTTGGAGTCACTTAAGGTATTCTCGGCTTCAATGATTGCCCGTTTCCCTTCGGCTTCAGCTAGGGCTTTATCCCGATTCGCTTGGGCTAAGGTGCGGATGGATTCGGCTTCTAATTCTGCCGCTTGACGGGCAATTTCGGCTTGACGACGACGGCGGAAGACATCAATTTCGACAACGTTTTGGTCGGCAATCCGCCGTTTTTCGGCTTCTTGTTCGGCTGAAATTAGGGACAGGCGTTTTTCCCGTTCCGCTTTTTCAATCTCTGTCGCCGTAACCACACCGGATTCCGCTTGGGCGCGTTCGGCTTCAGCGGCAAAGCGTTCCCGTTCTTTATTGGCAATCGCAACCGCCGCTTCCTGTTTTGCCACTTTTGACAAACGTTCGGCTTCAGCCACCCGAACTTGGGCTTCTAGGCGGGAGGAATCAACGGTTTGCTGACGGGTAATTTCGGCGATTTCGGCTTCTTGTTTTTGCGAGGTTTGGGCGACTTTTAGCTGTTTATTCCGTTCTTCTAGAGCAATATCAGCCTCAATTTGGTTTTCTTGAATCGAGAGTTTGCGGCGAATTTCTTCTTCTTCAACGGACTTATCTTGTAAAATTTTCGTCCGTTGTACAGCAGCAGCTTCTCGATCTTTGGCTTCTTGAATTTCCCGTTGTCGCTGGGCTTTGAGGGATTCAACTTCGAGTTGTTGTCCTAGAGTGGCGTCTTCTTTTTCTTTGGTGATTCGCAGGGATTGCTTCTGGGCATCGAGTTCCTGCTGTTCAATTCTCACCTGGGTACTCAGTTCAACTTCCCGTTTTTGTTGGATGGAGCGTTGAATGGTTTCGGTTCGCAGGCGGACTCCTTGGGCGTCGAAGAAGTTATTGGTATCGTAGGTATCGCTTTCTTCGATTTCAGAAATGGCGATATTATTTAGGGTTAATCCGACTTTTTTGAGGTCAGGCTGAATCAGGTTTAAAACTTCATCGGCAAAGCCTAATTTGTCGGAATCGATTTCGGCTAAACTCTTCTTCTTCGCCGAGGCGCGAATGGCATCATCTGCCCGTTTTTCTAGGGCTTCTTTAATATCGTCCGTCGAAACTCGTCCTTGTTTGGAGAGTCGAGCAGCAGCGGTTAAGACATCATCTTTATCGGCATTAATACAGACATAAAAAGTTGCCCGCATATTTGCCCGTAGATAGTCTTGAGTGCGAACCGCTAGGTTTCCGGTGCGTTCTACATCAATAGAAATTTCCCGTAAGGGGACACGAGTGAGTTCATGGAAACCGGGCCACACGGCACAACCGCCATACAAAATGACTTTTTTCTGTTTCACAAAAAAGCCACCCGTTCTGACAAAGGCTTCGTTATTCGGCGTAATTTTATACACCAGTTTGTACGCCCATAACGTGGCAATGAGTCCTAAAACAATTGCCGCGATTACACCGGGGAACAAGACGATACCAGGGGGTAACTGTGCCAGGGTAGATGATACTGGAACAGGCTGGGAGGTTGAGGTCGTCGATGATTGTGACATGGTAGTTTGCGCTCTAAATCTATATGTTGTATTGAAGCCGATAACTTATACACATTTAGACCTTGTGTAAGAAGAATCACAGTTTGCCTGAACGGAATCGGGACGGTTGTGTATGCAGCCGTTACTGTGTATCTTTTGGGGATGAATTAGACAACCACTGTTGTTGATCTGAACTATCTTTAGTAATCACCCGATAGCTTTCTGGTTGTCGGTCAATGACTAAGACTTGATTGCCGCGATTGGGAATAATCTTTGCCCATTTTGGTAGAGTGGCATTAATCGTCACCAGATTGCCACTGGGATCAATCACATCCACTTGACCGATTTTGCCTTGACTTTCTAGGGGAATTGAACTAGAACTAACGCTACCGTGGCAACCAATTAAGCGATCGCCACTGGCATCTTCACCAAATGTGGCAAAGATTTTACCTAAAGGTCGAGAAATTAAGCCACCACTGAATAAACTTAGGAGTAAGGAGGCAACCGCGACGACACCGCCGAAGAATCCTGTGGGAATCGTACCGGTGAGATTTCCGATCGCCACATTAATCATCCAGCCGAATGCTCCTACCAGACAACAGTCAGTGGCGAGTAACAAAATTAGGGGAACTTTACCTACACCGAGAAAACTGAACATTGATCCCATGGCAAAATCGCCATCGGCATCCACATCAGCATCCGCATCGGCATCGATATCAAAGTCATCATCCCCGCCACCGGAGACAATGACAACCAGAAATAGGAGGATGCCCATCCCCAGGAAAATCCAGTAGGGCAGGTTAAGCAGGTTGAATAGCATGGATAGAGGTGTAGCGGGACGCTCTATTAACGGATATTCTCAGACTAGCGAGGAATGGACAAAATGGCTTCACCCCGCTAAGATACTTAACGTTTTGCTCGTCCAAAAGAATTCCTGGCGAAAGAGACACATAAGGATGAGATAGGCTATAATCCTTTATTGTAGAGACGCGCCATGGCGCGTTCGTTACGCGGCGGCATAGCCAAGCGGTAAGGCAGGGGCCTGCAAAGCCTTTATCCCCAGTTCG
>CAZNNK010000896.1:0-3148 GCA_964574085.1 uncultured Coleofasciculus sp. | reverse complement strand
TACACCAATCCCCGCCAAAAGCCTCAATCAATTCTCTTTCCAGCATGAGATAATGAATATCTCCCCGGCTCAATCCTATGTGGTTGAGAAGGCGATCGCACTTTGGCGGAGTAGGCAGGCGAAAATATAGGGTTCGTGTCACCGGACGCAACCTAGTAAAACTGTTAGTACTGAAGAATGGAAACAGATGCACTTAATCTTATATCTGATTTAAGGATTTTATAATTTGTACTGTGCGGCAGGTGTATTATCCAAGAAACAGCGTTGCTAAAAACACAATGTATACCACTAAAGCTGCGTAACCAATATAGTCGGCATTGTTGAATGACTTGTGTTTAAGCATAAAGAATACTGATAAGAGCAACCATGTTATCCCATGGAAATATGCTAAAACAAAAAATTGCCAGCCGGTTGTGCCTGCACCTTGACTTGTTCCGTCACCGATTATCAAAAACACTAATCCAACAACTACAGAGATAATTGAAGCTGGCAGATACCACTTTTTCATAGCAAGTTGTCCCGAAAGCCAATCCGTTGAGCCTGTTCCGACTTCAGTTTGTCATATTCCCTAAATAAAATTTCCCGAATTTGGTCTTTATCGCTTATCACCCAAATCCATGTCCCATCTGCTTTTCAGCTAAATCAGTTAATCTACCCAAATGTCTGATTTTGCAGGAACTGCTCAAAGAATGCAATATTTCACCCATCGTGATCGCTCCGAAATTCTGTTTCTGAAACGCTTATAGGACAAGGGTTTTGAGCGCTTATTGCCCCTGGTGCCAGCTTCGCTAGATCTACGCCATAAAATGCAGGGGATCGAATTCAACGCTGTTCGATTCTCGAACCGTTATTGGTAGGGTCCGGGGGTCTGTCTTCTTTGAATGAAGATAACCATTCGCGAACTTGACCTGCTGCAATATCGCCAGAACCGAGTCCAAACGCCAGCGCGATCGCGAACTGGTAATCAAGTTAAAGGCAAGATTAGCAAAGTACAAGCCAACCGCAAATACAATTAACCCCGCCAGCAAGTCTTATGCAGAAAGTAGTTATCATTTGCCCTGGTATTCACAATTCACAGTTGACACACGAGTTTTTAGCTGGGTTACAACGCTGTAACGCTGAAAATGTATGGCATATTCAGCAACTATTACTTTTTCCTAGCCACGAGTATCCGGCATATTCAGCTATTCATATTTTGAACTATTTACAGCGTCATCTCACTCTAATGAACACCTCTGTTACTTTTATCAGTTTTAGTGCAGGAGTAGTTGGTGCGATTGGTGCAGCATGGGGATGGCAGATGCTTGGGGGAACGGTGAAAGCGCTGGTGGCGTTGGATGGGTGGGGTGTACCCTTATATGGAACGTTTCCCATTCATCGGCTGAGTCACGACTATTTTACCCACTGGAGTTCCGCGTTATTGGGAAGTGGCGGGAGTCGTTTTTATGCTGACCCCCCAGTGGAGCATCTAACGTTATGGGAAAAGCCGGATAGCTGTCCAGGGTGGGGGATACAACCCCTTAAGAATGGGAGAGAATGGCAAGGTTATCTGACGGCGGCTGAGTTTGTGGTACAACTCTTGTCGGATTAACCGTTTTTGTCTAAGTAGGGACTGCTGAATAAGTCTTGTGGTGGGGAGAGGCAACAGGCAACAGGCAACAGGCAACAGTTTCAACCCCCTGTTGAGATAAGATTCTGTATTTTATTGAATTTGGCAAGAAAACCCCAACCATACGCCAATTAGGGTTAGTTGGGGAGGATGTCAATCTAACTGATTGACCGGAAACGCTCCCGGTTTCACGAGAATTGTTTTTGTTTTCCCCTGACGATTCACTTCAATATCGAGATTCGCGCCCACTGCACTCGCTTCTACTTCTTCTTGTACATCCGAAGCCGTTTTAATCAGTTTTCCACCAACTTTTTGAATAATATCACCCGGTTCAAGACCTGCTTGTTGAGCTGGAGAATTAGGAACAACGCGGACGATTAAGACACCTTGGTCTTGAGTCACTTTTAAACCCGCATCTTGATCCTGATTAATTTCTTTGCGTAACTCTGGGGTTAATGTTACCATCTGAATTCCCAGATAAGGATGGTCAACCCGACCTTTTTCAAAAAGCTGTTCAGCAATGCGTTGAGCGGTTTCAATGGGGATAGCAAAGCCTAATCCTTGAGCATTGGCGCGAATCGCCGTATTAATTCCAATAACTTCACCATTAGCATTTAATAACGGTCCGCCGGAATTCCCTGGATTAATTGCCGCATCGGTTTGGATAAAACTGACTCGTTTTTCTGGAACGCCAACCTGAGAACTGGATCGCCCCAAAGCGCTAATGATGCCAACTGTTACCGTATTATCCAAACCCAGAGGATTCCCGATCGCGATCGCCCATTCCCCAGGAATCAACTCATCGGCGTTACCCAAGCGGACGGTGGGCAAATCTTCTGCCTCTATTTTAATAATCGCCACATCGGTTACTGGGTCTGCCCCTAACACCCGACCCTCTAACGTCCGCCCATCTTTCAGTGTAACCTTGACGATATCCGCCCCGTCGATCACATGAGCATTGGTAATAATCTGCCCATCTGACTCCAGAATAAAACCCGATCCCGTTCCCCGTTCCACACGAGGTTCCGGAACAGGCATCTCATTGCCGAAAAAGCGGCGGAAGAAGGGATTTCTAAACGGTTCGGGCACCTCTTGGCTAACCTGACGCGCCGCATCGATTCTCACCACCGCCGGTCCAACTTGCTCCACCGCTTGGGCAATAAAATTAAGATTGGCGGGAGCTGGGCGATTGGAGCGCCGAGTTGGGGATAAGGGTTCCAATACTGCCGGCATCGCTTCTGGCGGATTAACCCCTTGGGGTTCAGCCATAAGGTAGCGACTACCTAAAACCCCTGCTCCACCGCCTAAGCCTAGCAAGGTCAGATAAACGGTTAGCTGCTTTAAAGATAAACTCATGGTCTTGGAAACGGGTAGTTTTTGCAGGGGGTGACAAGCGCGATCGCAACTCGCCCTTTATGCTGAGTTACTGCCTCCAATTGTACAACTTTCCCCGAAAAAGTGTCCCTGATGGCGGGACAGGGTGTGCTCACAAGGGTAGGTTTTTTAAGATTGGGGTTCAGGTAAGACAAGGAAGACAGG
>CAZNNK010000895.1:0-3152 GCA_964574085.1 uncultured Coleofasciculus sp. | reverse complement strand
ATACGAGACCAAGTGGCTTTAGCGCTGCGAGATATTGGGGATGAAAGAGCTGTAAAACCTATTGCTAATTTACTGACAGATTCCAAAACTATAAATCATCGGGGAACACTTGTTTACTCCCTATCTGCCTTTGACTGTACTCAAATTCTGCCCCTCCTTGTCGAACTTGTCATTTCGGGTGGGTTTGAAGTTAGTAGAGAAGCGTTTTTAATAATTGAGAATATGGAAGGAGAAATCGAAACAAAAGTATGGTATCAATGCAAAAATAAACTAAAAGAAGCCCTCCAGAATATATCTGATGGTGATAAGATAGAAATACTAATTGAACTCTATTCTTTATTTGATGAAAGCGACATATGAAAGAGGCTTTTTGAAAAATATATGTTGACACAATGACCATATTCTATTGACGAATATATATAGTGTTTTCAGATGATTATTGTACAGCCAAAGCCCTGAAAGCCTTACTGGAATTGGGTTTATTGTTTACATCTCAAATGAAAACGCTATAGACCATAGTTACTCGGGTAAAAACTTTGCTAATAGAGGAATGAATTTGGTATTTAGAGACTATTTAAGCGAAAAATTATTCAACTTAAATCTTTAATGAAAACAGAACGATATAACACTGACTACGAGTTATGTTTTTGCAAAAATCCTGGGTCAGTTATAGATGTAGTTGTTTTAGAATCAGCATTAACTCAACAACATGAGCAACTGTTGAGCTGCTATTTAACGTTTCAGATTCCCCCAGAAACTTATCAGCATATTGATACTGAAGCATTATTTAACCTCAAACCAGAAATCCGCAGTCCCTTTTCAAATGGGGCTTTTCAATCCGCAGCTAATATTACAATCAAAGCCACTTTAGACCCAGCTTTACTACCTCACCTAACTGACAATTCTGCAACCTCGAAACAAGCAGCAATTTACCTCCAACACCTCAGCCAGGAAAAACCTAACCATCCTCTCCTATCCGTCTACAGTTGGTACGCCACAGAAGTCAGCCAAAACAACACTAGCTATCGTACTCTTTGGTATTATCTTAATCCTGCTGACATTACTGCCAACGGTATTGAGCCTGAAAAAATGAATGAAGCTATGCTTAACTTTGCCCAAGAGTGGGCTAACACTAACGGTTCAGGAGTGACTGAAGATGCTGTAAAAGAAGCCGTGGAGGAAATGATCCAAAACTTTGCTGAGATAACTGACAGTATTTCAGAAATGACTCAGGAGATGGTTTCAGAAACTGTCGAGGAGATGACAAATGCCTTTGCAGAATTAGCTGAAAGTATTTCTGAGATCAGCGAAGAAGTTGTTTCAGAAAGGACTATTTTTCAGGTGATGGTCAGTTTCTTTCAAGAGGAGGAATGGGCATTTAAGCAGCTAGATAACTCAACGTTGCATCTCCTATTTAAAGGAAAAAATGGTCAGTTTAACTGCTATGCTAGAGCCAGAGAAGCCCAACAACAATTTGTTTTTTATTCCCTCTGTCCCGTTAAAGTTCCTCAGAAGAAACGCAAACAGTTAGGAGAGTTTGTTTGTCGCGCTAACTTTGGCATGATTATCGGTAACTTTGAACTAGACTTCACCACAGGTGAAATTCGCTACAAAACTAGCATTGATATTAAGGATAGCTTCTTGACCGAAGAAATATTGAAACAGTTGGTTTACACCAATGTTTTAACTCTAGATCAATACCTTCCGGGTATTGAAGCTGTGATTTCTAGCAAAACATCACCCGAAGATGCGATCGCACAAATCGAATCCTGACTTATCCGACAACGTGCGATCGCACTTCTCCCTTACTCATCAATCACCGCTGTGCGGTCAAGCAATAGCAGCGATCGCAACTGATCGGTGTCCATATCCGTGACCCAGTTTTCACCCGCTTCTACCGTCTGTTCCGCCAACTGCTTCTTACTTTCAATCATGTCATTAATTCGTTCTTCCAGCGTCCCCGTACAGACAAACTTATGCACCTGTACGTTACGAGTTTGACCAATTCTAAACGCCCGATCGGTCGCCTGATTCTCCACCGCCGGATTCCACCAGCGATCAATGTGGAAGACGTGATTTGCCCGGGTCAAATTTAGTCCCGTTCCCCCCGCTTTTAAGGATAAAATCAGAATCGGGGGTCCTTCCGGGTCATTTTGGAAACGGTCAATCATTTCCTCCCGTTGCTTCTTGCGAGTTGCGCCATAGAGGAACAAGATTTCCTGATCAAATTGTTTGGCTAAATAGGGTTTCAGCAGTTTCCCCCATTCCGCAAACTGGGTAAAAATTAACGCGCGATCGCCTTCTGACATGGCTTCGTCTAACATTTCCTGTAACCGCAGTAATTTCCCAGAACGCTTGGCATCTTTTAAGGATTTCTCTTTTAATAATTGGGCGGGATGATTACAGACTTGTTTGAGTCGCATCAGCAAGGTTAAAATTAACCCCTTGCGCTTAATTCCCTCCGCTGCTTCAATTTCAACTAAGGATTCATCCACCAATTTCTGATACAGAGTTGCTTGTTCGGCGGCGAGTCCACAGAATACCGTCATCTCCTGTTTTTCCGGTAAATCTTGAATAATCGTCTTATCGGTTTTCAGACGGCGCAGAATAAACGGTTGTACTAGCGATCGCAAAGTTTGTAAGGAATCCCTGTCGCCAAACTTCTCAATTGGCATCGCAAACCGCCGTTGGAAAAATTGGCGATCGCCTAAATATTGGGGATTGAGAAAATCTAAAATTGACCACAATTCCGACAATCGGTTCTCCACTGGGGTTCCGGTTAAGGCAATGCGAAATTCCGTCGGCAGTTTCCGCACGGCTTGTGACTGTTTCGCCCCTGGATTTTTGATATTCTGCGCTTCATCTAATACGACTCCTTGCCAGGATACCGATTCTAGGGTGGCGGCATCTCGATACACTAATGGATAACTGGTAATTACTAAATCTTTGGTCTTCACTGCTTTGGCAAATGTCTTGCCTTTTGAGCGTTTATCGCCATGGTGTATTATTGCCTTTAGAGTCGGGGCAAATTTTTTCACCTCCCGTTCCCAGTTTCCCAGTACCGATGTGGGACAGACTAATAATGTGGGCGATTCCAGAACATCTTGCTCTTTTAAATGAAGCAGAAAGGCAATGGTTTGAATGGTGTTATG
>CAZNNK010000894.1:0-3153 GCA_964574085.1 uncultured Coleofasciculus sp. | reverse complement strand
CCTAATTTTATTGTCCTAACCTCAATGCGTAGCACTATACCTGTCAAACCCTGACGAATGACAAATGACCCTCACTGCTCCTCAATCCACGACAACCCCGCACCTGGATAATAATGGGCTAAAATTTGTTTGTAATCATACCCCTGCATCGCCAACTTGTATGCACCCCTTTGGCTCATTCCTTGACCGCCAAAAACATTACTGACAATATCATCTGAAGCGGCGTACAGCGATTCCACGACGCCCCCTTTATAACTGAGAAACATTCCTTGGGTTTGCTGAACCGCTTGAGTGGTGGTATTCCACTCCGACTCAATTCCCTTATACACTTGCCAACGCTGAGTATTACCCAAATCGTATAACTGATTAGCCGGTCGAATATAATGCACGATCGCATAGGAACGAGCCGCGATCGCTTGGGCTTTCAGGGCGGCGGGGGGCCAACTGGGATAGATTTCTGCTCCGACGACACTGGCTAGATACGTCTCAAGCTCAATATAGTTAACGGCAAGTAGACTATCCCCTCGTGATACTAAGAGTAAATCCCCTCGATACCAGCGACCATTGACAAAAACAAATCCGCCACCTGTGGGTTTAAGCCAAACGCCCCCTGGGGTTTTCCATTCACCGATGCGAAGATAAGAACCATTGGCTTGAACGTTAACTCCTTCGTTCGCCTCGAGTTTTCCTAATGTCTTCCCATTCGCATCCACGACGATTCCGGCGGTAGATGTGCCAACGTCGAGGGAACTCACTCCAGTCGCGATCGCAACTCGCATTTCTAAACTGGCTGTATTGGCGGGAGGAGTTTCTGATTTAGCCGAGTTTCCGGAAGCGGCGGGAGGGGATTGGGGGG
Source organism: uncultured Coleofasciculus sp. (assembly GCA_964574085.1). Classification (GTDB taxonomy): domain Bacteria; phylum Cyanobacteriota; class Cyanobacteriia; order Cyanobacteriales; family Coleofasciculaceae; genus Coleofasciculus. Next base: position 2,297 of record CAZNNK010000894.1, on the reverse strand, counting down.
GTGAAGTTTGGGCTTGAGTCTGGGCGTTAGGTTTGGGCGGTAGGGGGGTGGGGGGTTTTTGGGCTGAGGTTTGAGTAGTTCGGTTGGCTGTCGGTGATTGAGCCGCCGAGGTTTGAGTTTGAGGTGTTTTGTTCGCTGTTGGGGGTTTGGTAGCCGAGGCTTGAGTTTTCTCAGTATCTTGAGTCGTAGAGGATGGAGATGGGGTTGCCTGGGGAACAGGAGTTGAGGGATATTGCCAGGAGAGACTTTGTGCCACCAGACGATGACGCCATTGGGCTTCAGCCGGGGACGGATTTGGTGGCGGTGGAACGTCCGATCGGGGTGATGGTGGCGAAGATGGCTGGGGAGAAGATGCGATCGGTTCAGAACCGGAATAAAAGGATTGAGCTAACATCCAGGGCAATAGGAGGGATGCTGAAACCACAACCATTGACCATAGTCTGGAACCCTTGAAAATTGGGTGGTTGTTAGGCAGGCGAATCATCAATAACTTGCTCCTGATCGGGTTGGGAGAGGACGATAGCGACAGATTAGCACTCAAGCACCGCCTCTTAGTTTAATCTGTGATCGCCACAATAAGTCGATTATGGACGGCTCTCTGGGATTTATGGTGATAAGTTTAACTAATATGCGTGTTGATTCGCTTGATTCGTGGAAAACCTAGCTGATCAACAGGATTAGTTGGGTTTCCTTGCGTTTTCCCAACCTACAACCATGACACTGTAGGACTAAGGAATCGTCTCGGGTTGTACTCTGATAATGTCGGTTATTCCCGCTTGCGGTTTACGGTTTGTCCTGTGTTATCTAGGTAGTGACACAGTAACATTCTCAGTTAGCTTAGTATTATGTCTGAAAATTCCCAATCTTCAGCGCAACTTCCACCCACCAGCGCCATCCAAAGTCATTCCTTAACCGCTACAACTGAACATTGGTTTGAATATCCGGTGCGGGCACATCCTCACCACAGCGATTATGCTGGTGTGGTTTGGCATGGTAATTATATAACCTGGATGGAAGAAGCACGGATAGAATGCTTACGCTCAATTGGCATCGAGTATTCTGAATTAGTGGCGATGGGATGTGAATTACCTGTGGTTGAACTCTCTGTGCGCTATCACCGTCAGCTTCGCATGGGTCAAACCGCGATTGTCAAAACCCGGATGATGGATATGGACGGTGTTCGTATTTATTGGGATTACCAGATTCAATCGCCCGATACAAAAGAACTCTATGTAACCGGTCGGGTGACGTTAGTGGCTGTTGACCGGGAAAAAGGCAAGATTCTGCGAAAATTACCGTCAGCCGTCCAAGATGCCCTCGTGAAGCTTTCCCGTTAATGTCTGTGATAGTTTGCGACTACTTATGATTTGTCAATTATGTGAACGTGATGTAGAGCCTTTAACGGTTCATCACCTAATTCCTCGACAGAAGGCAAAGAAGAAAAAAGTCGAGACAATTCCCACCGCCATGATTTGTTCTGCTTGTCATCGGCAAATTCATTCTCTGTTTGACAACACTCACTTAGCCCAAGAACTCAATTCGTTGGAAAAGCTCAAACATGAACCTCAAATGCAAAAGTTTTTAATCTGGGTGCAGAAGCAAGACCCTTCTAAACGGGTACGAGTGCATCGTCAAAATTTTTAAGTACCTGGACATAAATTCTTTACACTGTATTAATAAAGATTCATAATTCTCAAATCCTTACTGTTCCCTGTTTCCTGACAAATGACAACTGAAATTGAACGCTTTAAACTCTCAAAATCAGCCAAAGACCAACTAACAAAACTCAAACGCTACACTAAAATTGATCAGTGGAATATTCTTTGCCGTTGGGCGTTTTGCCGTTCCCTGGCGGAACCGACTCAACCTTCCCCTGTCCCTATTCCGGCTGACTCGAATGTGGAAATGACGTGGCGGGTGTTTGGTGGTGAATTCGCTGATATTTTATTAATGGCACTGAAACAACGCTGTCATAATGATGGTTTAGGGTGTGATAAGGATACCCTGACTACTCAATTTCGCCTGCATCTCCATCGGGGAATTGGCTATTTAGCGGGTGATCCAACGATTAAGACGATTGAAGATTTTATAGAAATTGCGAATCAGGAATAAATGTTCTCGGTTATTCACTTCTCTAAACCCTTCTATCATGCATGTCTGGTTATTTCCGATGAGATTATGTGTGATGTGTTCTGTGTTCGTTAACTCTGTAGGGGCGAGTTAGGAGTTACGGTGAATAGGAGTCTATAGGTCGGCACATTTTCCCATGATGAAATAATACCTAACTTTCGCGATCG
>CAZNNK010000893.1:0-3155 GCA_964574085.1 uncultured Coleofasciculus sp. | reverse complement strand
GTTGGTGCAGGGATAGTCATTAACCGCCAAGGCGGAACGCTCTATATCTTAACAGCTCGTCATGTCATTGGTGGTACTAACTGTATTAATGCCAACAGTCAAGGATGCCAAGTTAGCGATAGAATAGCAGTAGAATTTTACAGCCCACCCGGACAACAACCCATCCAAAAAATAGCAGAGTTACTTCCCCAAAGTTGGGCTGGAGACTTGGATCTGGTTGTCTTAACTGTCAGTGGCGGTGTTCCCCCAGATATTCAACCCCTACCTATTGCCAACACTCAACCTCGTAGAAATGACACCCTAAAAGTTATTGGACATCCATCAGAAACACGACAAGCATGGTCAATTCAGCCTCACCGCTTTATCAACAATATTTCAGGTCAATTTGCTTGCTCACAGTATTCTTGTCTACAGCTTTCCGAACCTCAACTGAGTCCCGGTAATTCTGGCGGGGCAGTTTTGAATCAAAAGAATGAAATTGTTGGTATAGTTATAGAAGGGACTAACAATGAAAACGGTAACTTCGCCTACTCTGCTAACACCATAAGACAAGCCCTACAACAATGGGGTATCCACCCTTGAGGACAATGAAGTTGACCAAAAAATATAAATCTTTTACCGCTTTACTGCTATTATCATTCGCTTTATTTGTTTCCACTACGTCATTCGCTCAACAGCGCTGTCCTCGTTCAGAATGCCAGTATCAACGTCGGCAAAATCCCACTCGCTGGGAAGGTGTATTGTCAACTCCATTAGGAGACAATGTTAATCTGGTTTCTTTTGCCGTCAATGGTGTAACTTCAGGGAGAGTTAACCAAATTCCGATTCAGATTCCTAAAATTGGCTCTCAGGCAAAAGTAAGTATTCAAGCGTTTCAAGAACGGGAGCGTTATCTTCTCGATAAAATTAGTTCAAATAGTTGGACGCAAAATTCTGCCAATCCACAAACCCTCATTTTTAATTGGGCAACCAATATCTTTCTCAGAGCAGGATTGGATCCAAGTCGATTGTTTGCTCTTGCTATTGATCAGGAGGATATTGGAGACGTTTACCTCCCCGTAGGTTTAGGAAATTCAGACAGTAGTTATGAGTTTGTCCTAGCTACCAACAACTATAATGATCAATTTATTGTCACAGCATTTCAAATCAAAAAAGAGGGCAGTCCGAATACCATTTATGTAGATGACGATCTTACCTATAGAACTTTCCATCGTTTTCAATGGAATGGTCGGGATAAAGGTGGAAATCAGCTACCCGATGGTATTTATGAATTAGAATATACCACTCAAGTTAAACTACCTAGTGGTAATCTGTCCAACCGCAACCGCAAGTATCGGTATTTCAGACACATTAAATCATTTTTGCGTAAGTAAAGATAAATGAAAGTTTGGCATCAAATTAAACTGGCGTTTACAAACCTCATTCAAGTCAGTCATAAAATTGTTTTTCAGGGGTGGAGTTTATTACTTAATTTAGCTGTTAAATTGCATCAATATATTCAAGCCAATTTAAATCAAATTAACGTTTTCTTGGTTAAGTTTACGACTAAATTCATTATCAAAGCTAAGAATAGTTTATTGAGTACAGGTTTGTTTTTATTGAATTTGGTCAAGCACACAACGCTAAAGATCCTTAATTTAGGACTGAAGACAGTTAAATTTATTTAACACAAAATATCAAAAAATACTATAAAAGTATTAAGTTTTATTGCGAGTATAAACAAAATCGTTTTAATTTCTGCATTATGCTTTTTGATTAGTATAATACCAGTCTTTCTTTATTTATGGACTACAGAAAGTGAGTTGTCAGGACATTTAACTGTTCAACAAGTAGAATTTACATATCAATCCGACTCTTCTCTCCTTAAAGGAATCAACCGCGTTAAATCTATTGACATTAGAGGAGGTTCAGAAATCACCCTCAGTGGTGTTATTGAAGAATCAGAGATTGCGTCAGAGATAAAAAATGGAATTAATACGAAAGAAGGGATAACCTTTAAGCTTGGCAGTCCAGAAACTAGCAGATTATTCTTACAAAGCCTTAATCCTACTGAGAGCGAGATAGTCATCGAGGATTTATGTGTAATACCGGGGACGCACATCTCTAATTTTTTCTATAATCAGGGCAATATTAATAAGTTAGATGACCAACGATTTGAAATCGGACTCAACCCAAGCAACCGTAAGATTGAGCAATCTTCAGGAGGATGTAAAAGCAATTTTCTTAAGCTGGGTTTAGGTAAACAACCCGTACAAGTTACGGTAGAAAATGCCACACTTGTCAACCCTAACTTGGAGCAACCCATTAAAAATTTGCAATTTAAGCTACAACCCCGAGCATATACGAGACAGTTGCCAATTATTAGCAGGTCAATTATATATATTGATTTGCCACCAGAATCACCAGCAGAATTGGATTATGCTGCAAAACGTCCAGACCAAAGCAACAGTTCTGATTGGTTGGGTCGAAGACTTGAGGTTAGTGATCTAAGCTTAGAAAGAATCGAAGAGGCTGATAATCCCAACGAGAGAACAAAACAGTCTAACCTGATCAAAGGTCAGTTATTTTTGAATAAAAGCGTCTTAGAGATTGATCAAGGACAATTTTTATGTACTGAAGGATCTGGAATTGAGACTATTAAACAAATTCTGATTGTTCCTGATGGATTAAAGTTGAACATTATTGGTCAAGCTTCTCAACTCAAAACATCCTTAGATGCCTCTTGTCAAGATTCGACAGTATCAGAAATACGGTCAAATAAGCTTTTTACCTTAGTTCCCAAAGAGACAGTAGAGTTGCTTGTAATCCCTTTTGCTTCTGCTGCCTTTGGTTCATTCATTGTTTTTCTCGTGCAAATCATGCAAGATTTACAAAAGTCTCACCCGAAAAAACCCTGATTTTAACGATAAATTACCTATTGCCTCAATTCAGGTTATAGCCAACAGTATGGCAATCTTGTACTCGGCTGCTGGTCTAGTCGAAAGCAACTATATATATTAATGCTCCCAGGATTCATCAAACATCAAATCTTGAACATTCTTTAACACAAAAATTTCCTTCTCTTTGCTTAATTCACCCAGACATATTATCGGACAACGTTCTTGATACGCTTTAACTGCTAAAATATAGTCATAACCTGTTAACTCTGTCTTAAT
>CAZNNK010000892.1:0-3161 GCA_964574085.1 uncultured Coleofasciculus sp. | reverse complement strand
ATTAGTAGCGAGCAAGATGCAAAGCCTGCGGCATGGCTTCGCTAAACGCACTACAGGGATTTCGCTATTATTAACATTAAAGTTTAAATGCCGAACAGCTTAGGTAATAGGGAAAAAGTAAGGTCGAGTTTTGAGTTAACTTCCCCCAGCTCCCCCAGCTCCCCCAGCTTTTAGCGCTTAAGTTGACACCAACCAGTCCGCGCAGGCGGACTTGGTTTGTGTAGCAGCGATTTCAATCGCCTCCTCTTGTTCTTCGGGAAGGCTTTGCATACATTAGTGTAGCAGTGATTTTAATCGCCGTGGCAAAAAGGGAATGACTTGTGAGTGTTCGGCTGATTCTTTAGCCGCTTGAAGTTCCTTCTCGACGACGAAAACATTGGTATAGAGATTGGCAATAATTTGTTCACCCCACCCAGTCATTTGCAAGTGTTGCAACCCGGTTTGGATGTAGGGATAGACGAGATTCCAGAAAAATTTGGGATAGCCCTGGCGTAAATCTGCTGGATGGTGGTATCCTAACCCTTCATGAGTCCCTATTTCTGCCAATTCATAAAATAATGCAGTTAGCTTTTGTAGGTATTGGGGGTCACTAAGTTGACCAATTAAATCAGCAGCACGAATTAAACCAGAATAGTTAACCGTATCTTGATAGTCGTTATCGGCGGGTACGGGGAAACGGGTCAATTCAAGGTGGCGCTGAATGACTTCGATATCAATTAAATCCTCACCCCAAAAATACTCTTTAACAAATAATTTGCCTCGGTCTACATGATAAGGAGCAAGGCTAGCATCGGTAGCACCCGGAGGGAGAAGAATTACTTCCTGATTAATGCCAGTAGCATACTGTCTTTGGTTAATTTTATCCGGGTGGCAAATCCCTTTGACATAGCCAATGTCATGGCATAATAAAGAAATGATACAATGTAACCAGTCTTTCGGGGAGACATTTCCTTCCCGGAGGTGCTTACCTCGTAAAATTTCCTGTCCGACTAAGGTGGCGAGGATAGTATGTTCAACCGTATGATAAAGGGCATTACTCCTGGTAATTTTAGTTAAACTAAAGTTAGCGACCTGAGTGATTAGGTTGGCATAGTCGAGTTTGTAATAACCGTAAGTGCGGAGATATCCAGCCTGCAATTGGGTAACACAGGTTTGAATCAGTACATCTGTCGGATTAAACATTAGCAGCATACTCAGTTGTAATCTAAGCTGTTCGGCATTTAAACTAAACCGTCATGAATTGGGAAATATTCGTAGTGTGAGCATCTTGCTCACGACCTATATCCAACTTAAATGCATGACAGCTTAATAGAGGAGTTAACTAGACTATTTTTCATCATAAACCTACTCCGGCTACAGGGTTTTAATTCTCTAAAATAGCAACAATTAGTTCTATTAATACGATAAGCAAAAGAATTCAGCGATGCCTTCATATATTCGGTAAATTTGCTGGTATGTCTCGTTAAAATTATTGGCACAATTGCGTTCGCTAGGTCGCCAAAAAATGCATTTTTAATAGTAAAATTTTATGGTAAGATATTATTGATTTCTCTAAAGTGAGGTATACAGATCCCCGACTTCTTCAAGAAGTCGGGGATCTTTCTGGGATAGACTATAAGTTTAGAGTTGTTTCGATAGCCGACCATCTTCGAGATGAATAATCCGGTCAGCAATATCCAAAATACGGTTGTCGTGAGTCACCAGCAAGATAGTACATCCTTGTTCCTTAGCTAAACGCTGCATTAGATCGACAACATCTCGACCCGTCTTCTTGTCTAATGCAGCGGTAGGTTCGTCTGCTAAAACCAACTTAGGATGACTCACCAAAGCACGGGCGATCGCCACCCGCTGTTTTTGTCCTCCTGAGAGGTTCTCTGGGTAGTAGTTCACTCGTTCACCTAAACCAACGGCTTGGAGTATAGCTTCAGATTTAGCATAGGCGTCCCGTTTGTCAATATCTTCATGGAGCTCAATCGACATTTGTACATTCTGTCGAGCTGTCATAAACGGTAACAAATTATGAGCTTGAAAAATATAGCCTATGTGGCGACGCACCTGTACCAATTTCTCTTCATTGGCGCCATGTAGCTCTTTACCTAAGAGTCTTAGATGTCCCTCTTGAACTGAGCGCAAGCCTCCAATCAAGGACAGCAACGTTGTTTTACCCGAACCAGAGGGACCCGTCATAATTACAATTTCTCCCGCCTTTATTTCTAGGTTAATCTCAAATAAGACTTGCTTTTTTAAGACGCCTTTGCCAAAGTAATGGTTTAGATTGTGAATAGTTATAACAGGTTCCATAGCTAGGTGACACCTAAAAAATATCAGCGGGATCGGCTGCTCTCAGTTTCCCCACAGCACTTGCACCCGAAATAAAACACATAATCAGGGTTGCTCCCAGTACAAAGGTAGCTCTGTCAAACGTCATAGTGATGGGGAGAAGAGTCGCTTGTTTAGCCACTTCATACTGAATAACAGAGAACAAAAACCCCGGAATATAACCTAAAATAGCAATAAATAAAGCCTGTTGAAGAACCAGATACAATAGATAATTATGCCGATATCCTATTGCCTTCAGCGTGGCATATTCAGCTAGATGCTCGGAAACATTACTATAAAGAATCTGATAGACAACTACAATTCCGACAACAATTCCTAGCCCGACTCCTAAATTAAAAATAAAGCCGATAGCTGTACTGCTTTGCCAATAGGTTTTCTCAAAGTCAATGAATTCCTCTTTTGACAATACGTTAACATCTTTGGGTAAATAGTATTTGAGCTGACCTTTAAAAACTTCTACCTCGGCTCCTGGCTTTAATTTAATTAATCCGATATCAATTAAACCTTGACGGCGATTACTGAAAATCCGGAGAAAATTGAGGTGGCTGGTGAGCAAATTACCATCAGAACCAAAGGATGTTCCTAACTTAAATAATCCAGCTACCTTAATCTTACGATTTGAACCGCCATTGCCAATTTCTGTTGTCAGGCTTTCCTGCTGATCAAATTCTGAAACAATCAGACCAAATTCAGAGCGAGAATCCTGGTCGAATAAAACCTGATCCGGAATTTTCAATTTGTCTATATTTTCCGCTACACCGGGAAAATCAAAGATGTGATACCTAAGATCAAAACCAATCACAAATATATTGCGCCAATAG
>CAZNNK010000891.1:0-3167 GCA_964574085.1 uncultured Coleofasciculus sp. | reverse complement strand
CCCCATACCCTACACCCCACACCCTTTTGAGCCTAATCCCGCCATCGCACCTCTACGAAATAAGCAGGTCGTCCCCAGATATCGGAGGTATCGCTAATATCCTCAACAGCCAGATTAAAAGGAATCGCCGTGGTGAGGTAGCGTTGAGCCAGGATACCAAGGTCAGGGGTAAGTTGGGTGGCTGTAGCGGTGGCTAGACCTAAACCAATCAGTTGCTCAATCGGACCACGGGGTAGGAGAAGATGAGCGCCGAGGGCGAATCCAGCCGTTAACATCATGCCAACGGAGAGATTCGTACCGCAACGAGGATGTACCGCTAAATTCCATTCCCCTTGGGTGAGACGATTCAACGCCAGAGGAACCGCACGTCTCAAGTCTGATAAATTCACCTCACCATACAGGTAAAATCCTTGATCAGTGGATAAACCCCCTAAAGTATCATTATCCATCTCATGCACGGTGGTAGCTGTACCCGCAGGACTGCGACTAGGGCGTGACGTATAGTTGGCATTGGCTAAATCAGCCAGAACCCAAACCGTTGCATGTTCAAGAGCATGAACCTGACGCAACATTAACAGTTCTTTTAACCCTGGTACAAAAGGCAGTTGCTTGAGTAAGTCTGTATCTTGACTGGGATAGGGTGTAGGAACGTTAAAATCCCACGTCTGAGCAGAAGTCGTATAAGTCATAGCAGGATGTACTCTCAAACTCGCCGATATTCTTTTAACTGTAGCGTTGGTTATTGAAGAAGTCAGGAAAAATGTACCATTGCTCCCAGACGTGCCATGGCACGTCTCTACATTGCTCCCCCAGCGCCCTCTGCTCCCCTAACGACGCGATACAATACCAGGTAAGCATCTAGACACCGTACATCTTATTCGTGCCTATAACCAACAGTGGTGTCAATACTGCTTGGATAAGACTGATCCCCCCTAGTCCCCGGAGAATAAAAAGCATAAGCAACATCAGGCTTCCCTGTGTCAAAAAGCGAAGCCTCCTCTGGCTTCCCGATTAAGCAAAAACGAACCCTTCTCTAGCTTTCACCTTTTGAAGAGAAAGGCAAGGGGGATCTATAAGGGAAGAGGGAGATCTGAATTTGACAGATGTGCCATGGCACGTCTCTACCTAACGTTTGACGTTTGACTTACCTCATGAGTAATTTTCCAGACTTATCCAGCCACGGTTTCAGGGTTGTTCGAGAATTAGGTCATAATCGCGCCGGTGGGAGAGTCACCTACCTGGCGGTGCCAATTCCGCCCCTGACGTCAGAGGGAACGCTGAAAGAACCTGTTGTGATTAAACAGTTTCAGTTTGCCCAACGTGAGGCACATTGGTCAGATTATGACGCCATCGAACGGGAAATTCAAGTGTTACGTGGATTGAATCATCCAGGAATTCCCCGTTATTTGAATTCATTTCAAACTGAAACGGGGTTTTGTTTAGTCCAGGATTATAAAAAAGCCGCGTCTTTAGCGGTGCGGCGTAGTTTTGATCCCGCTGAGATTAAGCAAATTGCAGTTTCCTTACTCAATATTCTCGTTTATTTACAAAATCGCATTCCGCCAATTAGTCATCGGGATATTAAACCGGAAAATATCCTAGTCGATGATGAGTTGAATGTCTACCTGGTTGATTTTGGCTTGGCGCATATCGGCGGGAGTGACATTGCTATGAGTAGTGTGGCGAAGGGAACAATTGGGTTCATCGCTCCGGAATTGCTGTTTAATCAACAAGTGAGTGAAGCCTCGGATCTTTATGGTTTAGGCGCAACGTTGATTTGTTTGCTCACGGGGATTGCTTCAACTGATATTAGTCAGTTAATTGATGAAGACTATCGGATTAATTTTAAACATCGGGTTCCTCGGTTAAGTTTGCGGTGGATTGAGTGGCTGCAAACCCTGGTGGAACTGAAACCCAAAGACCGTTTTCTGGATGCGGAAACCGCTTTAGAGGCGCTGAACCCGATTTATGTGATTCGGGTGCCGGAGGTAAATCTTAATGTCCCGTGTTTGGAGTTTACGGCGAAGAAATTGGGGGAAAAGATAACTAAAAAGGTCATTTTGACGAACTCCGTTCCCGATACGGTATTAGAAAGCCGTTGGCAAATCGCTCCCCATTTGAGTGATCCGCCCCATACCCCTGATTTCCATGAATGGATTTACTTTGAGCAAACTCATTTTGTCAGCAATCAAGTGCTGTGCAAAATTACCGTAGATACGCGCAAGCTGATGGCGAATAAGCTTTATGAACGGGAGATATTAATTCATAGCAATTCCCATCCAGAAACCCAAAGCTTAACCCTAAACGTGAAGACAGCCCCCGTACCGATTCCGGCGAAGAAATTGCCCTATTTTTCAGTTGGACTACTGATTTTCTTTGCCGCTGCTGCAACCTGGGTGGAAACAATGGCATGGGATGGTATTGTACGTCATAGTGGCACAGTTGGTGTTGCGATCGCGATTTTCATTTCGGTGTTAGTGGCGGGATTGGGACTCGTGGCGGCGATTACGTCGGGGTGGATTAGTCAGGGGATGGCGAAGGTGCGATCGCGCTTTGGGGTTAAGGTGAAAGCGTTAGATACCGTAGCTGCTGTTTTTTTTGCAGGTATCGCAGCGATAGTTGTGGCACGATTTGGCGCTCAATTTCGGGCGGCGGATATGGCAATTGCGGCATTTGCAGCGGTGGATGCAGTGGTATTTATGGCGGCGTTTGAAGGGGAAGGTGTGGCTCAAAGTTGTGTGCAACGGGGGTTTAGTCAAGGATTGGCGTTTGGGGTTTCTGTCTTATCCGCCGCCTTGGGTATTAGTTTAGGAATGGCTTTAAAGTTAGGGGTAGTTAATGGGATGGTTTTGGGGGCAATTTTAGGCACAGGTTTTCCTTTAGCTACGTTAATTTTATATCCCCCATTGGATCGGGCGAAACGGATTGCCCGTTATCGCAAAGTTGAGCGAAATTTAATTAAACCGTAATCAGAAGGCTGATGAATCAGGGCGGGTTTTGTTGTTCATTTACTGGTGATAAGTAGTTTTAGTCGCTAAACCATTGGTATCAACTTAAGCTATTGCCAGAACGCAATACCTTGACGCAACCCCACCCTAACCCTCCCCTTTGTAAGGGGAGGGAAAGTTTCCCCCCTTACTAAGGGGGGATTAAGGGGGGTTAAAGGT